>NZ_JBHSRF010000082.1:0-42053 GCF_042658925.1 Sphaerisporangium aureirubrum | reverse complement strand
CGTCGCGGCGCCGGCCAAGGCGGCCGCCGAGGCAGACGTCTGGCCGGGGTGAACAACCCGTGCGGGCAACGGAAGAGGCGTTAGCTCGACCGCCGTCCGGCGGTGCCGGGTTCGCCGTACCGCGTCCCACCGTCGTGGCGCCGGCCAAGGCGGCCGCCGAGGCAGACGTCTGGCCGGGGTGGACAACCCGTGCGGGCAACGGAAGAGGGGTTAGGTCAACCGCTATCCGGTGGCGCCCGGGTTTGCCGTACCGCATCCCACCGTCGCGGCGCCGGTACACGGAAGCCGCGGAGGGTGAGGAGTACCGGGCCGCGCGGCTAGGCGTGTACCGGGCTGGGAGCGTGAAGCCGGATCGGGGGATGGACCGGATCGGGGGCATGGGCTCGAACAGTGGCATTGACTGGGATGTGTCGCGGTGGAGTGTGGTGAGCCCGGCAGGCTCGGGGGTGCGGGGGTGTCCCCCGTAGGAGAACAGCCCTTGCGCCTTTCCGCGCGAAGCGCGGCCTCCGGCAAGGACCGTTTCACCCCGCGCCGCACGTATCGCGGGTTGACCACCGTACGGCGGCGCCGGGTTCGCCGTACCACGTCCCGCCTACCGGCGCCGATTCGGATGGCTCCGGAAGCAACGGGGGACGGAGTACAGCGGGCGTGCAGGGCGGCGGGAGTGGAGGGTGGCGGGTTCCTCATCACCCACAAATTCCATCGCTCCTAGCGGACGTCACCGGGCGGCCGGGGGGGAGGGCTAGTTTCGGAGGTGGGGGGGTGGTTTGTTAGTTGGAGGGTGGCTACCTTTTGGAAGGTTTGTTTGAAGGTGGTGTAGGTGTTTTCGCCTAGTTCTTGGGCGTGGCGGTGTTCGATTTCTGCCATTACGGCGTCGGAGTCGGACATCAGGGTGAGGCCCAGGGCGGTGGGGACTATCAGTTTGGCTCGGCGGTCTTGGGGGTCGGGTTCGCGGCGGACGTAGCCCAGGTCGGTCAGTTCGTCGATCAAGGTGCCGATCACCTGTTTGTGCTGGCCGGACTGCTGGGAGAGGTCGGTGGCGCGGCTGCCTTCGGCGTCCAGGTAGGCCATCACGGCGCCGTGTCTCGGGCGCAGGCGGGGGTGGCCGCGGTGGGCAAGGGTCTCGAACAGTTCCTTCTGCAGGCTGAACAGGACTCGGCTGGTCAGGATCCCGAGGTCGGGGTTCGCCTGCTTGCGTTCACTGCGCCGCATCGACCACTGCTCCAGATTTAGTCACTAACTTTGACTATCATTATTTCTTACTATACCGTGGAGGACGTTGATCGTTCTCATCCACGACGGGACACACCATCATGACCATCTTGATCACCGGCGCGAACGGCGTCGTCTCCCGCGCCCTGCTCGACGTCCTGCCCGCGCTCCTGCCCTCCCCCAAGGACCTGCGGCTGCTGGTGCGCGACCCCGCCAAGGCACCCGACGTACCTGGAGCCGAGGTGGCCGTCGGCGACCTGGACGAGCCCGCCTCGCTGAACGAGGCGTTCACCGGGGTCGACACGTTGTGGCTGCTCACCGCGATGGGACCGCAGGCGCCGCACGCGACCACGAACGCGGTGTGGGCCGCACGGAAGGCGGGGGTGCGGCACGTGGTCCGCATGTCGGCGGTGGGGGCCGCGCACGACGCGCCCACGCGCAACGGGCGGCTGCACGCGTTGTCGGAGGTCGAGCTGAAGGCCTCGGGGCTGGGGTGGACCATCCTCAAGCCCCACTTCTTCATGCAGAACCTGCTCGGCTCGGTGTCCGGCACCACCCTGTACGGCGCGCTCGGCGAAGGCCGGCTCGGCATGGTCGACGTCCGGGACATCGCCGACGCGGCGGCACGCGTGCTCGCCGCCCCCGCCGCGCACGACGGCAAGGTCTACACGCTCACCGGCCCGGCCAGCCTGTCGCTGCGCGAGGCCGCCGCCGAGCTGGGGCCGGTGCTCGGCGAGCCGATCACCTACCAGCCGGTGCCCCCGGCCGACGTGCACGAGACGCTGCTCGCGCAGGGCCTGCCCGCGTGGGACGCCGCCGTCTACGTCGAATACTTCAACGCCTACTCGGCAGGCTGGGGAGACTTCACCACCGGCGACCACGCCACCGTCACCGGCCGCCAGCCCCGCTCCTTCGCCGAGTTCGCCCGCGACCACGCCGATCGGCTGCGCGGCGCGTAACCCGAGGCGGCGGCCGCGCGGCGCGTAGCCGAGGCCGGTTTCCCGCCCACCGCGCGCGACGGGCTGCGAAACCCGTATTTATCGGGTGTCGTGCGATCTCTGTTCCCCCACGCTGAGGCTGTCGGATTAGGCGCATGCGGGAAAGGGATCGCGCCCGATGGCGTACGTCGAAGGAACAGAACCATCCGCGGGGGCGGACGAAGCCGTCACCTATGAGGACGCGCGACGGGCGGGCGCGGCCGATGGGCGAAACCAAGCACTCTGCCCGATCTTCATCATCGATCCGACCTACCGGCCGGTCTTCTTCGAACGGATCGATTCGCACTTCAGCTCGATGCAGAGCCGGCTGCTCATGGACCGGACCAAGGCCCTGGGCCAGATCGAGAGGCACGCCCACGAGTCGTCGGTGTCGCTCACCAGGAGGGTCAACGAGCTCCAGGCGATCACTACGACCATGGGCCCGGAGCGGCTGGCGCTCGGCAGGCCGGTCGCGCGCGAGGGCGCCACCTGGGGAGAGGTCCGGCCGCTCACCCACGAGGAGGCCGACCAGGAGCGCCTGGAGCGGGATCTGCGCAGGAACAACGCGCAGATCGAGGCGCACGTCACGTCGCTGACGACGGTGAGCAACAACTGGATGCAGTGCTGGACGTCGTTCCACCAGCAGGCCCAGCTCGCCCTGGAGCGCGCCAACAGCCTCGGCGCCTCCTACAAGGAAGGGCTGCTGGACACCCACCAGCACGCCGAGGAGATCGCCCGCAGGTGGCGTCCGCCGGAGTTCCGGCTGCGTGACGAGTGGTTCCAGGACCCCGCCACCCGGCTGCAGGACGCCATCCCCCGGGGGGTGCGCGACAGCGCGACCCAAGCCTGGGAGCAGTGGCTGGACCTGTGGCGCACGGACACCCTCCCCCGTCCCATCGAGGGCGGCGATCACCGCCACGAGGGGCGGTGACGGGGATGCTCCCCACGCTGACCCGGGCCGGGGCCCTGCTCCGCGCTCTTGCCGTGTCCATGATCCCGACGAGGGGGCGGGTCAGGGTCGTGCTCTGGGCCCTGACCGCCCTGCTCGTCCTGTTGCCGTGCGCCGGCTGCGGGGGCGGCGCCCCGGCGCCGGAGAAGGCCATGTGCGGCGCGGTGATCGACATCACCGGCTTCCGCCAGTATCCCGAGGCCGAGCAGTTCGTCGACCAGCGGCTGCGCAACTTCCTCAAGGGCTGCGACTGGCTCGGCTACGCCGCGATCACCGGCAGCTCCGAGGGCTCCCCGTGCCACAGCGCGCCGGTCCCGCTGTTCGTGCTGCCCGAGGAGAACCCCAACGACAACGCCGTCATCGAGAAGACGGTCCGCACGGCGCACCTGGCCGAGGCCATCACCCGCACCAAGAACCTGCTCGGCTGCGAGCGGGACGACGCGCGCGGCTCGGACGTGCTCGGCGGCCTGCGGGCGATCGGCGCCCAGCTCGACGGGTCGCCCGCGCCGGACGGCGAGCGCCGCATCGTCGTGTTCAGCGACATGATGAGCAACATCGGCGCCCTGGACCTGTCCGAGTGCGACTACACCGACCAGAAGGCCCGCGCCGCCAAGGTCGAGGAGCTCAAGCAGAAGGACCTCCTCCCCCGGCTGGAGGGCGCCACCGTCGTCATCTACGGGTTCAACCTGCTCTCCGAACGCCGCCCCGACTGCGTCCCGCCGCTGAAGCTCCTGTGGAGAGCGATCTTCAGCGCGGCCGGCGTGCCGGACGACTCCGTGAACATCCAGCAGTGATCCCCAGTCATCGAACGACCTCATCGGAGATCGGAAACATCCATGGCCGTCAAACAGGTCAGACAACTTGAGCAGGGAGAACCGCCCGTCGACGGGCACCCCGCCGGCCCGGCGTCGCCACCCTCCGGCCCGTGGCGCCCGCAGACCGTCCATCTGCCCGACTGGGACCAGCTGGAGTCCAAGGCCACGGCCAAGGGCGCCGCGGACGCCAAGAGCCCCGGCTTCGACTCGATCACCCTGAAGACGCAGGGGTACGAGCCGCCGCACCTGCTGGTGCTGGACGCCCAGCGCCAGCGGACCATCGACGACCTGCACGCGCAGCTCGCCCGGCAGGAGCACTCGGCGCGGGCGGCGCGGGCCGCGCACGGCAAGCGCGCGGAGGCGGTGTCGGAGGACTACGTGCGCACCCGCGCGGTGCACGAGGTGGCCCGCGGGAGGGTCGAGGGGCTGGAGATCGGCCCGTCGCAGTGGCCGGGCGACGGCAAGCCGAGCTCGATCGCGCTCGGCGGCGGGTGGCGGGAGGCGCTGCGCTCGTGGGGGGTGCCGTTCCTCCTGCTGCTCGTGCTGCTCAGCATCGAGGTGCCGATCTACTACGCGACCTTCCTCAACTGGGGCGAGACGACGATCATGACGTACGCGCTGGCCCTCGGCGCGATCTTCGTGTTCGTCTTCGGGCCGCACATGTACGGCCGCAAGTTCCGCGAGTGGGAGGAGTTCCGCGGGCGGCGCAGGCACAGCGAGCGCAAGGGCGAGGACGAGCGGTCGCCGCGCCGGCGCGGGCTCGCGGGCCGTCCGGTGATCCTGTTCCTGATCCCGGTGATCTGGCTCGCCGCCATCGGCGCGGTCGCGTCGCTGCGGCTGCTGCTGATCGGCGACGTCACCTACATCGACGCCGACGGCAACGAGCAGCGGGTGCCGAGCGCGATCGACGGCTGGGGCCTGATCCCCACGGTCATCCTGGTGACCGCACTGATGATCTTCACCGCGCTCATCGCCACGGAGCTCGGCCGCCGGATGGGCAACCCCAACGACCGTGCGCTCAAGGAGCACCGGGCCCACCTGCGGCGCACCTCACAGGCCCTGGCGGCGGCGCAGGCCCGCCAGGAGGAGTGCGACTCGTACGCGATGGAGCTGGACCACTACCTGGCCACGATCGACCAGAGCCGCGAGAGGTACACCACGCAGATCGAGGGGGGCTACGACCACGTGGAGACCATTTACATGGACGCCCTGATCAGCGGGATCGAGGATCCCAAGGCGTCCCTCTTCGGGCCCTCCGTCCTGGACCGGCACCAGCGCCGCCGGCACGACCCCAACCAGTCCGACACCTGAGGAGACCGAATATGGGCGTGAATCTCACCAAGGGGGGCGACACCGGGCTCCCCGGGCGTCACCTGACCAAGGTCCTGGTGGGCCTCGGCTGGCGGTCGCTGGACACCAGCGGCCGGGACGTCGACCTGGACGCCTCGGCGCTGATGGTCGGGCGCAGCGGCCGGGTGCTGTCCGACGAGCACTTCGTCTTCTACAACAACCTCAAGAGCCCGGACGCCTCGGTCGAGCACAAGGGGGACGACCGCACCGGCACCGGGACCGCCGAGCAGGACTGCGAGACGATCCTGATCGACCTGCCCGAGGTGCCCGCGCGGTGTGTGCGCATCGTGTTCCCGGTGTCCATCTACCACGGTGAGACGTCCGGCCAGACCTTCGGCCAGGTGCGCGACGCGTACATCCGGGTGGTGGACGAGGCCACCTCGGCCGAGTTGGTCCGCTACGACCTGAGCGAGGACTTCTCCAAGGAGGCGGCCGCCATCTTCGGGGAGCTGTACCGCTACGGCCAGGAGTGGCGCTTCCGCGCACTCGGCGAGGGTTACGCCTCGGGCCTGCGGGGGATCGCGGTCGGTTACGGGGTGAACGTCACCTCATGATCCGGCGAATCTTCGGCTGGTCGTTCACCCTGACCGGGGTGGGCCTGCTGGCGGCGCTCGCCATGGGCGGGCCACGGGCGCTGGTGCTCGTGGCCATCCTCGCCGTCCTGGAGATCTCCCTGTCGTTCGACAACGCGGTGGTCAACGCCCGGGTGATCGAGCGGATGAGCCCGTTCTGGCAGCGGATGTTCCTCACCGTCGGCATCGTGATCGCGGTGTTCGGCATGCGGCTGGCGTTCCCGCTGCTCATCGTGGGGATCACCGCCAGGCTGAGCCCGGCCGACGCCATCGGCCTGGCGCTGAACGACGCGGCCGAGTACGGCAGGCGGCTGCACGAGGCGCACCCGCTGATCGCGGCGTTCGGCGGCATGTTCCTGCTGATGATCTTCCTGGACTTCATCTTCGAGGACCGGGAGTTCGCCTGGCTGGCCTGGCTGGAGCGGCCATTGGCGAAGATCGGCAAGCTGGACCAGCTGTCGGTCGTGGTGGCGCTGTCCGTGCTGGTCGGCGCCACCGTGGTCGCCGACGTGGACACCGGCAGCGTGCTGACCGCCGGAGTGCTCGGCATCGTGACATACCTGCTGGTCAACAGCCTCGGCGAGCTGTTCGAGGCCGGGCAGCGGGTCGAGGGCGCGCAGGCCGAGGGCATCGGGACCGGGCTGCCGGCGCTCGCCAGGGACGAGGAGCCGCTGACCGTGCTCCCGCCCGCCGGTGGGCGGCGGCCGTCCGGCCTGGCGGGCGCGACGGGGCGCGCGGGGTTCTTCCTGTTCCTCTACCTGGAGGTGCTGGACGCGTCGTTCTCGTTCGACGGCGTGGTCGGCGCGTTCGCCATCAGCGACGAGTTATTGATCATCGCGCTCGGGCTCGGCATCGGGGCGATGTACGTGCGGTCGCTGACCATCTTCCTGGTCCGCAGGGGCACGCTCAACGAGTACGTCTACCTGGAGCACGGCGCGCACTGGGCGATCGGCGTGCTGGCCGCCATCATGCTGATCGGCCTCGGGCGCGAGGTGCCGGAGATCGTCACCGGGCTCATCGGCCTCGCCTTCATCGGCACCGCCATGCTCTCCTCCACCCTGCGCAACCGCGGCGCCGCCCGCGACCGGGAGATCATCGCGGCCGAGCAGGTCGCCCCCGAGCCCGCCGAGACACGGAACTGACGGGAAGGGACGGGATCGTGCCGGAGCAGTACCGGGTGGTGCTCACCAAGGAAGCCCCGAGGATGGCGCTGCCCACCGAGAGCGGCCGGATGAGGATCAACCTCACCTGGAACTCCAGCGGGTCCTCCCCCATCGACCTGGACCTGTGCTGCCTGTGGGAGCTGGCCGACGGCTCCCGCGGCTGCGTCCAGGCCCTCGGCGGCAAGTTCCGCGTGCCGAAGGGGGGCGGCGCCCCGGTCATCGCCCTGGACCGGGACGAGCGCGCGGGCGGCCCCGAGGGCGAGAACATGACGATCGACATGTCCCAGTCCCACCTGATCAGCCGCATCCTGGTCTTCGCCTACATCTACGACGGCGTGCCCAACTGGGCCGCCGCCGACGGCGTCGCCACCGTCTTCCCGGTCAGCGGCCCGCCCATCGAGGTCATGCTGGACGGCTCCGACCCCCGCGCGCGGGTGTGCGCCGTCTTCCTGCTCCGCAACACCGAGGGGCGGCTCGGCATCCGCCGGGAGGTCCGCTACTTCACCCGGGGCCACCGCCAGATGGACGCCACCTACAAGTGGGGCCTCAACTGGCGGCCCGGCCAGAAGACCCTGCCCTGATCCCACGATCCCCGCCCCGGCCCCGCTCCCCCGGCGCGGCCGGGGCGGCCTCACGGGGTCCCTGACGGCGGCCGGGGCAGTCCGCCGCCGGGGGCCCCGTCTCGGCGTTCAGGCCTCGTGCGCGAGCAGCAGCCACGCCGTCTCCGCGAAGCCCTTCTCCGGCAGGGTGGCGGTGGTCGGGCGGAAGGAGGCGGGGGGCAGGTCGCCGCTGGCGGTGGTGGCGAGGTCGGTGTACAGCGAGGCGGAGAGGGCGAGCGCCAGGGAGGCGCGCGGCTCGTCGGCCAGCGCGGAGCGCACGGACGGGGAGTCCAGCGTCCGGTGGAGGGCGGCGGCGGTGGCGCGGGTGTCCGCGGGGTGCGGGACGGCGCGGCACACGGCGAGCCGCAGCCGCGGGCCGGGGTCCAGCCGGCTCAGCTCGCCGTGCAGCGCGGCCACCAGGCCGTGCACGGCCCGCACGTCGCCGCAGGTGGGCGGGAGCACCGCGAACCACCCGTCGGCCCGTTCCCGCACCTCCACGGCGCTCGGGCGCAGGCCGGTGACGCGGCAGGCCGCCGTCAGCAGCTCCACCGCCCGGGACGTCTCCCCCGGCGGGTCCAGGCCGGCCGCGACGCACAGCCGCACCACCGGCTCCGGCGCCTCGGGCGAGCCGGGGTCCACCGGGACGCGGAACGCCTCCGCCGTCGCGGGCGCCGCCTCCAGCAGGCCGCCGGGGTGCCCGACCGCGGCGGCGACGGTCAGCGCCCCGGCGACGTCGGTGGCACCCGGCGGCAGCTCCAGCAGCACCCGCATCCGGTACGAGCGGCGCGGCAGCGGGCGGGACGGCTCGGCGCCGAGCGTGAAGCCGAACGCGGGGCGCAGCACGCCGAAGACCCGGGGCGCGGCGACGGCGTCCCGCAACCGGTGCGCGGCCCGGTGGTAGCGGCCGTGCGTCACCTCGCCGGGCGCCGTCCCGCACGGCGCGGCGCCGGCGCCGAGGCGCAGCGCCACGGCGTCCCCGGTGAGGCGCACCTCGAACCTGACGCCCGCGTAGTGCCGGTCGCCCGGCAGCCGGTCCAGGTCGAACGCGAACACCGCCTCGCGGTGCCGCACCCCCGCCGCCGCGGCGTGGTCGCGCAACGCCGCGGCGAGCCGGTCGTCCGGGAGCGCGCGGACCCGCGGCCTGGCGATGCCCGCCCCGGCCTCCCGCGCCCGCCGCGGCCCCGGCCCGAGCAGCGGCTCCGGCCCGCACAGCGGGATCCAGGCCGGCAGGCCCTGCTGTATGGCGGGCTCGGCCCGGTGCGGCGGGGTCATGGCGGCGACCCGGCCGCGTAGATGTAGGCCGGGATGGACCGGGTAGGGGTGGTGACCACGACGGGGCGGAACCACGTCTTGTGCAGATCCTGGGACTCCGGGTAGGCCAGGTCGTCCAGGAGCTGGCCGGAGATGATCATCGCGAGGTCGCAGGACGGGCTGCCGGCGAGTTCGGCGCGCAGGTCGTCGCTGGCGCACATCTCGCCGACCGCGGTGACCGCCTGGCCGGTGAAGCCGTCGTCGTCGAGGCGGACCAGGCCCTGGTGGAACGAGAGGCGGCAGCGCAGCCGGGGGCCGTCCGGGGAGCGGCGGTTGCGGCGCCAGAGGGTGTTCCCCAGCTCACGGGTGAGGCCCGCCACCACCCGGGCCTCGTTGACCCCGGAGGTCAGCACCAGCAGGACGCCGGTGGGCTGGATCTGGAGGGTGGCCTGGTCGAGCCCGGCCGCCAGGCCGGCGCGCTCCACCACGTCGACCAGGCGGGGGCGGGGGTCGCCGCGCAGCGGGCCCTCGCCCTCGACCGCCACGCACAGTCGCCGTACCGGGTCCGGTAACGGGTCCAGCACATCCATACGCCCTCCGCCGACGTGGTCCCGTTCAGTCCTCTCCACTGTCGCCCGGGGTGGTCGGCCACACCCCGTATTCAGGCGGGATTTCGGTGATTCCGGCGTCGGACGACAACGCGGGGCCGTCCAGCACGAGGATCCGGCCGTAGCGGGTCGCGATCACCTCGCGCTCGCGCATGCCGCGCAGGATCTTGTGCACGCTGTGCTCCCTGGCTCCGATCATCGCGGCCAGCTCGGGCTGGGTGAGGGACCCGATGAGCACGCCCTCGGGGGTGCGCTCGCCGTATCGCGAGGCGAGGTAGAGCAGCACCCTGGCCACCCGGACCGGCATCGGGGAGGTGCCGAACTCGATGCGGTGCCAGGTGGCGTGCCGCAGTTTCGCCACGATGCTCGCGTACACCGCGCGGCTCGCGTCCGAGCGCCTTTCCAGGAACTCCAGGAAATCGCGTTGGCTGATCTTCCGGACGAAGCACGCGCCCACCGTGGTGACGGTGGCGACCCGGGGGCGATTGTCCAGGCTGGCGAACTCCCCGATCAGATCGCCGTCCGATCTCACGGCCAGCAGCACCACTTTGCCGTCGGCGCTGTTGCTGACCGCCTTCACGTATCCCTGGACGATCAGGAAAACGTGCCGGGTCTTGCGATCACCCTCCATGAGCAGGGTTTCTCCGCTGGCGACCTGTGAGAATGTGCCGAGCGAGAGCATTTCATCACGGGTGGCCGGTTTGAGGGATCCGAGCAGGGTCGCGGCGGGCCATGCGCTCATTCTCCGCGGGCCGTCGTGGGGCCCCGGCGTCGACGCGGTCATTACCGCCTCCCGCCTTTATCCTGTCGGCCGTGCTCCCTTTTTATAGCGTATATAGATGGCAAATGGGGGAATGTTTGGACCGTTCCCGGCGAAACCGCCCTCCCGGATTTCCCGCCCCGCGCACCCGGAAATCCCGCCGGGCGGGCGTCCGTCCAGGCCGGGAATGTATGGATCAGGTAGATTAGAACAAGGTTCGGTCCAGGACGGGAGCAAGATGACAGGCTGGTTCGGGTCGCCGGAGGACGCCGGGGAACGGCTGGCCGCCGCCGGCTATCTCACCGACGACGGCATCGCTACCACGGCGTTCCTCGGCGCCGCGCTCGGCAAGCCGTTGCTGGCCGAAGGACCCGCCGGGGTGGGCAAGACCCAGCTCGCCAAGGCCGTCGCCGAGGCGACCGGCGCGGAGCTGATCCGGTTGCAGTGCTACGAGGGCCTGGACGAGGCCCGCGCCCTCTACGAGTGGAACTACAAGAAGCAGCTGCTGCGCATCCAGGCGTCCGGCGAGCAGGGCTGGGAGCGGACCCACGACGACATCTTCAGCGAGGAGTTCCTGCTGGAACGGCCGCTGCTGCGGGCCATCCGGCGCACCGGGCCCGCGGTGCTGCTGATCGACGAGATCGACAAGGCGGACGTCGAGGTCGAGGGGCTGCTGCTGGAGATCCTCTCGGACTACCAGGTCACCATCCCCGAGCTCGGCACCATCGCCGCGACGCGCCGGCCGTACGTCGTGCTGACGTCCAACGCCACCCGCGAGCTGTCGGAGGCGCTGAAGCGGCGCTGCCTGTACCTGCACCTCGGGTACCCGACGCCGGAGCGGGAGCGGGACATCGTGCTGGCCCGGGTGCCCGGCATCGGCGCCGCGCTGGCCGAGCAGCTCGCGCGGACGGTGGCCACGCTGCGGGCCCTGGAGCTGAAGAAGTCGCCGTCCATCGCCGAGACCATCGACTGGGCGGAGACCCTGCTCGCGCTCGGGCACGCCGAGCTGGACGCGGCGGTCACCTCCCGCACCCTCGGCGTGGTGCTGAAGCACGCCTCCGACCAGACGCGGGCCGAGAAGGAGCTCGGCCTGCCCGCGCGGTCGTGACGCCGCCCGAGGGGCCTGACCTGTCCGGGGAGCGGATGCCACCCGGGGAGCCGGTGCCGTCCGGGGAGCCGGTGGCGGCCGGGCACGAGGAGCGGGTCGCGGCGGTGCGGCGGGCCGGGGGGCCGGTGTCGTTGCTGGACCGGCACGTGGGGTTCGTCCGGGCGCTGCGCGCGGCCGGGGTGCCGGTGTCGCCCGCCGAGGGGCTGGACGCCGCCCGCATGCTGTCGGTGATCGACCTGGGGCGGCGGGAGACGCTGCGGGCCGCGTACGCGGCGACGCTGGTGAAGCGGCCCGCGCACCGGCCGGGGTTCGAGACGCTGTTCGACCTGTGGTTCCCGGTGGTGATCGGCCACGGCGGGCCGCGCGCCGAGGAAGGCATGGATCTGGAGCTGGCCGAGGTGCCTGAGTTGCGGCAGCGCCTGGCACGGCTGCTGCTGGAGGACGCCGGGCCGTCGGGCGACCCGGCGTTCGCGGAGTTCGTCCGGGCGATGGTGGCGCGGTTCGGGAACATGCCCGCCGGCGCCGGGCGGCAGAGCTGGTTCTCCTACTCGGTGCTGCGGGCCCTGTCCCCCGGCACGCTGATGGCCGGCATGCTGGCGCGGGAGCTGGACGGGCAGGAGCGGGGCGGGCTCGCCGAGAAGGTCGCCCGCAGGCGGCTGACCGACAACATCGCGGGCTTCGAGGACGCGGTGGGGTCGGAGGTGCGGCGCAGGATCGCCGAGGAGTCCGGGGTGGAGCGGATCGCGCGGGCCGCGGTGAAGCCGCCGGTGGACCGGATCGACTTCCTGCGGATCACCAACGCCGACCTGTCCGCGCTGCGGCGGGAGGTGTATCCCCTGGCCCGGCGGCTGGCGAGCCGCCTCGCGGCCAAGCACCGCCTCGGCAAGCGGGGGCGGCTGGACTTCCGGCGCACCGTGCGGGCCTCGCTCGGCACCGGGGGCGTCCCGCTGGTCACGCACACCCGGCCGCGCCGGCCCCACAAACCCGAGCTGGTCGTGTTGTGCGACGCCAGCGACTCGGTGTCGGCGTTCTCGCACTTCACGTTGCTGCTGACGTACGCGCTGCGCGAGCAGTTCTCCAAGGTGCGCGCGTTCGCCTTCGTGGACACGATCGACGAGATCACCCGCTTCTTCACCCCCGGCGCCGACGTCCTGGACGCCATCACCCGCATGACGCAGGAGGCCGACATCTCCCGCTTCGGCCGCAGCGACTACGGCCACTCGTTCGAGACGTTCGCCGAGCGGTACGCCGACGCCGTCGGGCCGAAGACGTCCCTGCTCGTCCTCGGCGACGCGCGCACCAACTACCAGCCGCCGCGTCTTCCCACGGTGCGGCGCCTGGCCGGCGCCGCCCGTCACGCGTACTGGCTGAACCCCGAGCCCCGGGCGCAGTGGGACACCGGGGACTCGGCCGCCTCCGTCTACGACGCGGTGGTCCCGATGTACGAGTGCCGCAACGTCGCCCAGCTCGCGGACTTCATCGAGGAGATCGCCTAGGCGTCCCTCAGACCGTCAGGCGGCGCAGGATGCGGGCCGAGGTGCGGGTGAGGAACTCCACCTCTTCCGGGGTGAGGTCGCCGTTGCCGTTGGCGAGGATCCACTTGGCGGCGCGGCGCGGAGTGAAGAGGGTGAGCCCCTCGGCCACGACCACGCCGTCCTTGACCCGGCCACCGTGGACGGCCAGGAGCGCGGAGACCTCGAT
Source organism: Sphaerisporangium aureirubrum (assembly GCF_042658925.1). Taxonomy (NCBI): domain Bacteria; kingdom Bacillati; phylum Actinomycetota; class Actinomycetes; order Streptosporangiales; family Streptosporangiaceae; genus Sphaerisporangium; species Sphaerisporangium aureirubrum. The sequence continues at coordinate 28,988 of NZ_JBHSRF010000082.1, read as the reverse complement.
GGGCGTGGAGGCCTCGCGGGACAGGACCTCGCGCATGGTCGCCGCGGCGCCCACCAGGGCCTCGGCAAATTTGCGACCGGCACGTTCCCCGAGAAAGAGCTTGCCTCCGTACGCCGCGATGTGGGTGTCCGGGGGCCAGGCCTCGTTGTCGACGATCCAGACGCCGCCGGGACCGATGACCAGGTGGTCGATGGAGGCCTTGCCGGGGACGGCGCGGCCGTCGAGGACGCTGTAGCCGTGCTTGCCGAGGGCTCGGCGTAACAACCTGCCGGTCCGGACGGCGCCGCTGCGCTTGCCGCGCCAGACGGCCGTGGCCTCGAACATCCGCCAGGAGATGAAACCGTCGATGCCCCAGACGGCGAAGCCGCCGAGCACGCCGATCAGCAGCGGAAGAGGGAAGCCCCGGTAGATCGCGAGCGCGGTGATGACGACGAATCCCGCACCGGCCATGATGTTGCGTCTGCGGCGCCGCTCCGATCTCGTCTCGCGCCAGCGGAGTTCGTACATCACCGATGGCGAACCCCACTTGAACTTGTCGTCAGGCGGCACGTAGATAGACCCATTGGGCACCGGAAACCCCCACGATTTCGGGCTCAGTCGACTTACGTGTGGGATACCCAACCGGGAGCTCCAACTTTAAAAGGTGACGTAAATAGAACACCGGCGATACCCCTACGGCGGGGTGGGAGCGCGCCTTACAGGGAGGGAGCAGCGAAGTCGCCGCTGGTTGACCGACCAGTCGGTATGCTGGGGGCCACTGACTTTCCAGGGGAGGCGTGCGAATGGCGCGCGGCGATGTACGGGAACGACTCACGGCGGACGACGGCCGTGGTGTGGGCGCGGGCGAGCCGGCCGCGGCGCGGCGCGAGGAGCCGGTGCGGCGGAGGCTGCTCGGCGAGGCGACGCGGCTGTTCGCCGACAAGGGCTTCGAGAACACCTCGGTGCAGGAGATCGTGTCGGCGGCCGGGGTCACCAAGGGCGCGATGTACCACTACTTCGGCTCCAAGGACGACCTGCTGCGCGAGGTCTACGCCCGCGTGCTGCGCCTGCAGACCGAACGTCTGGACCGCTTCGCGGACGCTCCCGGTCCCGTGGCCGACCGCGTCCACGCCGCCGCCGCCGACGTGATCATGACCACCATCGACAACCTCGACGACTTCAAGATCTTCTTCCGCTCGATGCACCAGCTGGCCCCCGAGACCCAGAAGGCCGTCCGCGCCGAACGCCGCCGCTACCACGAGCGCTTCCGCGACCTGGTCCGCGAAGGCCAGACCTCCGGCGTCTTCCGCACCGACGTCCCCCCGGACCTGGTGGTCGACTTCTTCTTCGGCTCAGTCCACCACCTGGGCTCCTGGTACCGCCCGGACGGCGCCCTGACCCCCCCGGAGATCGGCCACCACTTCGCCGACCTCCTCCTGTCCTCCCTCCGCCCCTAACCCGCCGCCGGGGCGGACAGGCCGGAGGGCTCGGCGAGGGCGTCGCGGTGCTCCGCGGGGGTGCCGAGGGCGATCTCGTCGGCCTTGGCGCGCTTGAGGTAGAGGTGGAGGGGGTGTTCCCAGGTCATCCCGATTCCGCCGTGGAGCTGGAGGGACTCCTCCGCGGCGTGGACGGCCACCGTGCCGCACCATGCCTGGGCCACGGAGACCGCGGTTGAGGTGTCGATGCCGGTGGTCAGGGCGTCGGCGGCGTTGCGGGCGGCGGCCCTCGCCTGGACGATCTCCATCCACAGGTCGGCCAGGCGGTGTTTCAGTGCCTGGAAGGAACCCACGGGGCGGGCGAACTGGCGGCGGTCCTTGACGTAGGCGACGGTGGTGGCCAGGCACCACTCGGCCACACCCAGCTGCTCGGAGGCCAGGAGGCCAGCCCCCATCTCCAGAGCCGCACGCAGGGGGGTCAGATCGGACGCCAGCGGCGTCGCGGGGGCGGCGTCGAAGGTGACCACCGATACGGGGCGGGTGACGTCCAGGGAGACCACGGGGCGTACGGTCGCGCCGGCGGCCTCGACCGCGTACAGGGCGCCGGAGGCGGGGACGATCAGCACGTCGGCCACGTCCGCGCCGGCCACGGCGGTCACTCTGCCGGTCAGGGCGCCGTCCACCACGCTCACGGGGGTGGCGAGCGTGCCGTAGGGGGACGTGGCCAGGGACACCGCCAGGGCGGCGGTGGTCTCGCCCTCGGCCAGCGGGCCCAGCAGGGCGGCGGCGGCGTCCGTGCCGGCGCCGAGCAACGCCTGGGTGGCCATCACCGAGCTGGTGAGGTACGGGACGGGGGCCACGCCGCGGCCCAGCTCCTCCAGGACCACGGCCGCCTCGCGGGGGGTGGCGCCGGCGCCGCCGAGGTCCTCGGGGATCAGCAGGCCGGCCACGCCGATGTCGCCGGCCAGCGCCTTCCACACCCCGGCGTCGTGCGCGGGGGCCTCGCCGACGCGGGACAGCACGGCGGACGGCGGGCACCGGTCGGCGAGCAGGGCGCGGACGGCGGCCCGCAGTTCCTCCTCGACCTCGGAGTACAGCAGGGTCATCGCGGCAGGTCCTTCCAGGGGACGTCCTTGTCGACGCGCGGCTCGGCGGGCAGGCCGAGCACCCGCTCGGCGACGATGTTGCGGAGGATCTCCGAGGTGCCGCCCTCGATCGAGTTGCCCTTGGCCCGCAGGTAGCGGTAGCCGGGGCCGCGCCCGACGAAGTCGACGGTGTCCGAGCGCCGGAACGTCCAGTCGTCGTACTCCAGCCCCTCCTCGCGGAGCAGCTCGACCTCGATGCCGGACAGCGCCTGGTTGAGCCGGGCGAACGCGAGCTTCATGCCCGACCCCTCCGGGCCGGGCGCCCCGGCGGCGAGCTGCTCGCGCAGCCGCGAACCGGCCAGCCGGGTGACCTCGGCCTCCACCCAGAGCTCCAGCAGGCGCCGGTGCAGGTCGTGGCTGCGCAGCTCGGGCCGGGTGCGCCAGATCTCGGTGACCACGCCCATCATGCCGCCGCCGCGCCGCGACGGGGCGCCGCCGATCGCGACCCGCTCGTTCATCAGCGTGGTCTGCGCGACCCGCCACCCGTCGCCCACCTCGCCGAGCCGCAGCGTGTCGGGCAGCCGTACGCCGGTCAGGAAGACCTCGTTGAACTCGGCCTCCCCGGTGACCTGCCGCAGCGGGCGCACCTCGACGCCGGGGGCGTGCATGTCGCAGACGAAGTACGTCAGGCCCCGGTGCTTCGGCACGTCCGGGTCGGTGCGGGCCACCAGGATGGCCCACCGCGCGAGGTGCGCGCCGGACGTCCACACCTTCTGCCCGTCCACCACCCACTCGTCACCGTCGCGCACCGCGCGGGTGGCCAGGGTGGCGAGGTCGGACCCGGCGCCGGGCTCGCTGAACAGCTGGCACCAGATCTCCTCGCCCGTCCAGAGCGGCCGCAGGAACCGCTGCCTCTGCTCGGCGGTGCCGAACACCAGCAAGGTGGGGGCCGCCATGCCGAGCCCGATGGCCTGCTTGCCCACGTCGAGCTGCGGGGTGCCCTCGAACTCCCGCTCCACGGCGCTCTGCAGCTCGCGCGGCGCGCCGAGGCCGCCGAGGCCGGGCGGGAAGTGCACCCAGGCCAGCCCTGCGTCGAACCGCGCCCGCAGGAACTCGAGCCGCCCTGTCGCCGCCGGGTCGTGCCCGGCGAGGAACTCGCGGGCCCTCTCCCTGAGCGCCGCTTGGTCCACTGTCACGGATCATCCCTTCGCGTCCGCCGGCGGGGTCACTCCGCGGGCTCGTGCCTCTCAGCGCTCCGCCCGCGGGTCACTTTCGCGGGCAACCGGCTTCAGCTCACTCCGCGGGCATGTGCTTCTTCAGCTCGCGGTAGGCCAGGGACCGCTTGTGCACCTCGTCCGGCCCGTCGGCCAGGCGCAGCGAGCGGGCGTACGCCCACAGGCCGGCGAGCGGGAAGTCCTGGCTGACGCCTCCGGCGCCGTGCACCTGGATCGCCTTGTCCAGGATCCACTCCACCGTCACCGGTGTGGCGATCTTGATGGCCTGGATCTCGGTGTGCGCGCCCTGGTTGCCGACGGTGTCCATCAGCCAGGCGGTCTTCAGCACCAGCAGGCGCAGCTGCTCGATCCGGACCCGCGACTCGGCGATCCAGTCCTGCACCACGCCCTGCTGGGCCACGGGCTTGCCGAACGCGGTGCGGGACAGGGCGCGGGCGCACATGAACTCGACGGCGCGCTCGGCCATGCCGATCAGCCGCATGCAGTGGTGGATGCGGCCGGGCCCGAGCCGGGCCTGCGCGATGGCGAATCCACCGCCCTCCTCGCCGATCAGGTTCTCCACCGGCACCCGGACGTCCTCGAACAGCACCTCGGCGTGGCCGCCGTGGTCGGCGTCGGTGTAGCCGAACACGTGCATGCCGCGTACCACGGTGAGACCCGGGGTGTCGCGCGGCACCAGGACCATGCTCTGCCTGCGGTGGGACGAGCCCTCCTGCGACGTCTTGCCCATCACGATGAAGATCGCGCAGTCCGGGTTCATCGCGCCGGACGCGAACCACTTGCGGCCGTTGATCACGTACTCGGCGCCGTCGCGCACGATGGAGGTGGAGATGTTGGTGGCGTCCGAGGAGGCCACGTCCGGCTCGGTCATGGCGAACGCCGAACGGATGCGGCCGTCCAGCAGGGGTTCCAGCCAGGCGCGGCGCTGGTCCTCGGTGCCGAACATGGCCAGCACCTCCATGTTCCCGGTGTCCGGGGCCGCGCAGTTGGTGGCGGTCGGGGCGATCCGGGGGCTGCGGCCCATGATCTCGGCGAGGGGGGCGTAGCGCAGGTTGGTCAGCCCGGCGCCGTGCTCGCCCGGCAGGAACAGGTTCCACAGGCCGCGGCCGCGCGCCTCCTGCTTGAGGCCGGCCATCAGCGGCGGCATGCCCCAGCCGCTCCCGGCGGCCTGGCGCTCGAACTCTGCCTCCGCCGGGTAGACGCACTCGTCCATGAACTCGGTCAGGCGCTTGCGCAGTTCCTCGGTGGCGGCGTCGTAGCCGAAGTCCATCAGTCCTCCAGTGCGCTCAGGCCGTGGGCCACCAGGGGCGCGACGTTGGCGCCGATGTCGGCGAAGCCCTGCCCGACGGTGAGGCCCTTGGTGTAGCGGAAGTGGATGCCCTCGGAGATCACCGCGAGCTTGAAGCAGGCCAGGGCCAGGTACCAGCCGAGGCCGGTGATGTCGAGGTCCGCGCCCCGGGCGTAGCGCTCGGCCAGCTCGGCGACGGGGGTGCGGCCGCCGGGACCGACGGCGCCGCTGCCGTCCAGCGCGGCGAACTCCGCGTACAGCAGGAACAGGGCGAGGTCGGTGAGAGGGTCGCCGAGGGTGGACATCTCCCAGTCGAGCACGGCGCGCACCTCGCCGCCGGCGATGAGGGTGTTGCCGAGCTTGAAGTCGCCGTGCACGATCGTGTCCCGCTGGGTCTTCGGGACGGCCCGCGCCAGCCGGTCGTGCAGCGTGTCGATGCCGGGGACGTCGCGGCTGCGGGAGGCGTCGAGCTGGCGCTTCCAGCGGCGCACCTGGCGCTCCAGGAAGCCCTCGGGGCGGCCGAAGCCGGCGAGGCCGATCTCCGCCGGGTCCAGGGCGTGCAGGCGGGCCAGGACGTCGGTCAGCTTGGCGTCGATCTCGCGGGTGGCCGGGGGCTGGCCGCCCTCGACGTACTCCATGACGTAGAAGGGGGCGCCGATGACCTCGGCGTCCTCGCACAGCAGGTGGGTGCGCGGGACCGGGACGCCGGTGTCGCGCAGCGCGGTCATGACGCGGTACTCGCGGCCCATGTCGTGCGCGGTGGCGAGGACGTGGCCGAGGGGCGGCCGGCGGACCACGAACGGGTGGTCGCCGTCGCCGTCCCGGACGAGGTAGGTCAGGTTGGACATGCCGCCCTGGATGACCTCGGCCGTCAGCGGGCCGCGGGCGAGACCGTGCTCCGCCAGGTGTGTCTCCAGGCGGGAGAGGTCCAGGCCCGGCGGGCTCGTCTCCGGTTGTACGGGCATCGCGCTCCCCTGTGGTGCCAGTCCCATGGAGCGTACCGACCGGCCGGTATGCCTGTCGACACAGCCTCCGGATATCCGGATGAGGGACCGGCTCCCCCTGGTGGCATGATCGGCGACCAGGGAGGGGTTTCATGTCCCACGCTGTAGTGATCGGTGGCGGAATCGGCGGCCTGACCGCCGCGGCGGCGTTGTCCCAGGCCGGCTGGACGGTGACGGTGTGCGAGCGGGCACCGTCCCTGGAACCCGTGGGCTCCGGCATCGCCATCGCCCCCAACGCGCTGGCCGCCCTGGACACCATCGGCATCGGCGACGACGTGCGCGAGCTGTCGGCGTGGCAGGGCGAGGCGGGCATCCGCCGCTCCGACGGCCGGTGGCTCGTCCGCACCAGCGCCGAAGCCGCCCGGTCCCGCTTCGGCGACCCCACCGTCCTGCTGCTCCGCACCACCTTGATCGACCTGATCGCCGGTCGCGTCCCCTCCGGCTCCCTGCGCCTCGGTACCACCGTCCACTCGGTGGACCCCGCCGAGGGCCGCGTCTCCACCTCTTCCGGCGACCTGACCGCCGACCTGGTGGTAGCCGCCGACGGCATCCACTCCCCGACCCGCCGGTCCTTGTTCCCCACCCACCCCGGACCCGTCCACTCCGGCGTCACCAGCTGGCGGGCCATCATCCCCTGGCCCTCCGCCCGCACCCTGACCGGCGGCGAATCCTGGGGCCGAGGCAGCGTCTTCGGCATAATGCCCCTCACCGGCGACCAGGTCTACTGCTACGCCACCGCCCCCGCGTCCCCCTCGACCTCCGCCCCCCAGCCTCCGGCAGACACGCAGGTCGCCCCAGCGGACGCCCCACCCCCCGCCACCCCGACCTCGTCGCCCGCCACCCCGACCTCCTCGGCCGGCGCCCCGCCCGGCGCCCCGACCTCCCCACCCGATGCCCCGACCTCCCCACCCGATGCCCCGACCTCCCCACCCGATGCCCCAACCTCGTCGCCCGGCGCCCCGACCTCCCCGCCCGGCGCCCCGCGCCGCGCCGCCCCACCCGGTGACGGAGCGGCCGAGAAGGCCGAACTGCTACGCCTGTTCGGCGGCTGGCACGCCCCCATCCCCGACCTGCTGGCCGCCGCCCCCGAGGACCGCATCCTCCGCCTGGACCTCCACGCCCTGGCCAACCCCCTCCCCGCCCTGCACAAGGACCGCGTAGTCCTCCTGGGCGACGCCGCCCACGCCATGACCCCCAACCTCAGCCAGGGCGCCTGCCAGGCCATCGAGGACGCCGTAGTACTCGCCGCCGTAGCCGAGAAACACGGCCCCGCCGCCTACACCGAAGCCCGCCTGTCCCGCACCTCCGCCATCATGCGCAGATCCTGGTCCATCTGCCGCCTGACCAGCTGGACCAACCCATTGGCCGTCCACGCCCGCGACACCGCCATGGCCCTCACCGGCCGCCTGGGCCCGAACACCACCCTCCGCTCCTTCGACGCGGTCTTCGGCTGGCGCCCACCCACCCCGTAACCCCTCCCGGAAACCGTCCTGGCGACCGTACGACGACCCCGCACTCGTACCACGGCCCACCGGAATAGCCGACGTCACGGAATCAACGACATCAACCCCGCCTCCGGCCGAGGTGGACAGCCCCACCCGTTTGTCGATTCCCACCATGTCGACAGTTGCCCACCCGATCCCCGAGGTATCGATCACCGCACGCAGACGCCACCCCACGAACGCGCGCCCCGGTGGAGTGTGTCCCCACCCGTCCGCGCCACCCGTCCGCGCCATCCGTCCGCGCCACCCACCCTGGTCATCGATCCATTGGACGGCGCCGGGTCCCGCGGGTGGCGGTACGGCGGAATCGGCGCCGTTGTACGGCGAGAAACCCGTCACGAGTAGCCAGTCGGGAATCGTCGACTTCAAGGGGATCGACGGCATCAAACCCCGTCTCGGGCTGAGGCGGATGAGCCCACCCGTTGTTGTTTTCCCCCGTGTCGACAGTTGCCCGCCCGATTCCCGAGGTGTCGATCACCGCACGTGGACGCCGCCCCGCGAGCGCTGGCGCTGCCGCGGACCACCTCCGCGTCCGTCGGGCTTCGCGCCGGTGGGTGTGTCGCTCCGCGCCCGGGTGTCATCCATGCGTGTGGGCACCGCCACGAACTGCGGCCGCATCCGGCCACGCCACCCATTCCGATGGCTGATCTCTTGGACGACGCTGCGACCATCTGGCAATCCATGGCGGTTTCTCCCCGCACAACGGCACCGAATTCGCCGTACCACTCCCCGCCGACCCGGCGCCATCTACGGGACGGGCGGGGACGCAGTCCACCGGGGCACCCGCGTTCGCGGGGTGGCCCCCACGGGTGCGGACGCATCCACCGAGGACGCCCACGTCCACGTAGTAGCACCCACGGATGAGGACGCAGTCCCCTCAGGACACCCGCCTTCGCGGGGTGACATCCACATGCGGTGATCGACGGCCCGGGAATCGGGTGGGCAACTGTCGACACGGAGGAAAAACGACAACGGGTGGGCCCATCCACCCCAGCCCGAAACGGGTTCGATGTCGTCGACCCCCTTGACCTCGACGATCACCGGATCGGAAACCCCCGGCCGGTTTCCCACCGCAAGGCGGCGCCAAGTTCGCCGCACCACATCCCACCGCATCGGCGCCGGTTCGGACGAGGCCCTGGAAGCGGGTGGCACCCACAGATGAGGACGCAGTCCGCCCAGGACGTCCGTGTTCACGGGGTGGCGTCCACATGCGGTGATCGACGGCCCGGGAATCGGGTGGGCAACTGTCGACACGGAGGAAAAACGACAACGGGTGGGCCCATCCACCCCAGCCCGAAACGGGTTCGATGTCGTCGACCCCCTTGACCTCGACGATCACCGGATCGGAAACCCCCGGCCGGTTTCCCACCGCAAGGCGGCGCCAAGTTCGCCGCACCACATCCCACCGCATCGGCGCCGGTTCGGACGAGGCCCTGGAAGCGGGTGGCACCCACAGATGAGGACGCAGTCCGCCCAGGACGTCCGTGTTCACGGGGTGGCGTCCACATGCGGTGATCGACGGCCCGGGAATCGGGTGGGCAACTGTCGACACGGGGAAAAAACGACAACGGGTGGGCCCATCCACCCCAGCCCGAAACGGGTTCGATGTCGTCGACCCCCTTCACGCCGACGATCACCGGATCGGAGACCCCAGGCCGGTTTCCCACCGCAAGGCGGCGCCAAGTTCGCCGCACCACATCCCACCGCGCCGGCGCCGGTTCGGACGAGGCCCTGGATGCGGCAGGGCCGAAGCGTGTCGAAGCGGCGTGGTGGAGCGGCACCACACAACCCTGGCGCTCACGGGGCAGGGAGGTTACCTGGCGCCTGCGCGGGTGGGGGTCGCGGGGACGGGGAGCGGGAGGTCGGGGGGGCGGTGGGGGTGGGCTGTGTCGGGGGATAGGCGGCCGAGGATGACTGTGCCGGCTATCAGGATGGCGCCGAACAGGAGGGCGGGGGCGGCGTGGGTGGACATGGGGAGGGGTTCGCCCAGGAGGACCACGCCGGCGATGATCGAGGTGATGGGGTCCACGACCTGGACGCCGGCGTAGGCGATGCCGAAGCAGCCGACGGCGTACGAGCGCTGCAGCAGCACGATGGCGAGCAGCAGCAGAGCCGGGATGACCAGGGTGAACCAGTGGATCAGGCGGCTCAGATCCCCCTCCAGGCCACCGCCGACCACACGGACGAACGTGGAGACCGCGGCGGTGACGGCTCCGGCGCCGATCGACAGCACCAGAGCCCGGGCGGGGCCCTGGAAGCGGCGCGCGGCCACCTCGCAGATGCCCGCGACGGCGCCCACGCACGCCAGGAACCACAGGGCCGCGGAAGTGGACAGCTCGGGGCGGACGTCGTCGTGCGGGATGAGCATCATCAGCCCGAGCAGGCCCCCGGCCACGGCGATCGAGCCGATGACCTCCTGCTTGCTCGGCCGCCGGCCGTGCAGCAGCGCGGCGAGCGGGACGGCGAAGACCAGTGTGGTCACGCTCACGGGCTGCACGATCACCAGCGGCGCGAGGGCCAGCGCCAGCGCGTGGAGAACCGCCCCGGCGAGCCCGACGACACCGCCGATGAACCACCGCGGGCGGCGGACCAGCTTAAGCGTGGCACCCCCGCGCACCACTTCGTACTGCTGGAGGGCGGCGCCGACGGCGTACCCCAGCGCGCCCACCAGCGCGACCGTGATCCCGGCCCATATCATGGGCGATCACCGATCAACGGCGTGCGGGCATGCTGCGACGGGCGTGATGTGAGCGGAGGCACTCCGACAGCTTAAGAGAGGTTTACCCGTTACGTATGCAGATCGTCCGCGAGGACGGCCGCGGCGGCGTTCTTCCCGTTGAGCGCGATCACACTGCCTCCGGGGTGGGTGGCCGCCCCGCACAGGTACAAGCCGGGCACGGGAGTGCGCGGCGTGAGGCGGTTCTCCCACATCTGGTCGGGCCGCACCTCGCCCTGGAAGATGTGGCCCCCGGTGAGGCCGACCCGCTGCTCGATGTCCGGCGGCCCGAGCACCTCGTAGCTCTCCAGGCAGTCGCCGAAGTCGGGGGCGTACCGGCCGATGAGCTCGATGAACTGCCGCGCGACCTCGTCCCTGCGCGCCTCCCAGCCGCCGTTCAGGGCGTACGGCGCGTACTGCCCGAAGACGCTCATCAGGTGGCGGCCCTCGGGCGCGGGCGTGGGGTCGTGGCCGGTCTGCACGTAGATCTCGCCGAAGCCGACGGCGGGCTCCCCCGCGTCGCACCGCTCGAACGCCTTCTGCGCGTCGGCGAGGCCCGTGGTGGTGTTGACGACGCCCTTGGCCATGAACGTTTCACCTGGCGCGGCCGTCCAGGCGGGCAGTCTGCGCAGTGCCGCGTTGAACTTCACCACGGGGCTGCGGATGTCCCAGTCGGCGATCTTCCGCCGGTAGTCTTCGGGCGCGGCCCCGGCGGGCAGCATGGTCATCAGCCGCTTGGGGTCGGCGTTGCTGACGATCGTCCTGGCGGCGATGAACGTGCCGTCGTCCAGCCGCACCCCCTCCCCCGGCAGCACCTCGCCGACCGGTACGCCGGTGGCGAGCACGGCGCCGGCCTCGCGGGCGGCGTCGGCGATGGCGAAGCTCACCACACCCATGCCGCCGCGTACGTAGCCCCAGACGGCCCCCTCGCCGTCGATCTCCCCGGCGAAGTGCATGAGCTTCACCGCGGCGGTCCCCGGGTCGTATGGCCCCGCGTAGGTGCCGATGATGCCCTGGCCGAACAGGGCGTCCTTGAGCCGCTGGTCGGTGACGAACTCGTCGAGGACGTCGGCGATGGAGGCCTGGAAGAGGACGTCCTTCATCATGTCCTCGCCGGCCAGCAGCTCCTCCAGCTCGGCGCGGGACGGTGAATCGCCGGCCCAGGTGTCCCTGGTCCCCTTGCGGAGCCGGATCCTGATCTGGTCGAACAGCTCCTCATAGGCGAAGTACCCGTCGATGTCGCTCTGGCCGAGGCCCAGACCGCGCAACCCCTCCAGCGTCCGGCCGTGGTCGAGCCACTGGCCGAAGGCCGTCCCGTCGTCGAACGGCACCCACAGCTGCGGGTCGGCGAGGTACACCTCAAGGCCCCGCCGGTGCAGGTCCAGCTCGCGGATCACCGTCTCGTCCAGCAGCCCGATCACGTACGCACACGGACTGATCACGTAGCGCGGGTCGGGGAAAGGCCGGTCCAGCGTGGCGGCGCCGCCGAGCCGGTCGCGTGCCTCCAGGACCAGCACGGACCGTCCCGCCCTGGCCAGATAGGCCGCGCAGGTGAGCCCGTTGTGCCCGCCGCCGACCACGATGACGTCCCAGCGTCGTGCCGCGAGATCCGAGACCGGCTCTGGCAGTCCCACCATGCCCAGCCGGTCGGCGATGTCGTTCATGTGCCGCTCCTTAGACTCCCCGGCCTAGCCTGACTGGATAATCAGTCAGTGCGCAAGGGGTCTCCGTGCAACCGGCCGCCGCACCTTCCCGAAGGTTTCGCTGTGCATACGGTGGAAACCCCAGAGCTGGGAGAAAGGTGACACCATGGACATCGAACCGCCACGGCTGGGCCGCAGGCAGGTCAACCTGGTGTTCTTCGGGCTGATGGTGGCCCTGCTCCTGGCCGCGCTGGACCAGACCATCGTCTCCACCGCCCTGCCGACCATCGTGGGCGACCTGCACGGGGTCGAGCACATCGGCTGGATCGTCACGGCGTACCTCCTGGCGTCCACCATCGGCCTGCCGATCTACGGCAAGCTCGGCGACCTGGTCGGCCGCAAGGTGGTCTTTCAGGCCGCCATCGTGATCTTCCTGATCGGCTCGGTGCTGTGCGGGATGTCGCAGAACATGCCGGAGCTGGTCGCGTTCCGCGCTCTGCAGGGCCTCGGCGGCGGCGGGCTCATGATCGGCGTGCAGGCCATCGTGGCCGACCTGGTGTCGCCCCGCGAGCGCGGCCGGTACACCGGGATCATCGGGGCCGTCTGGGGGCTGTCCTCGGTCATCGGCCCGCTGATCGGCGGGTTCCTCACCGACCAGGCGAGCTGGCGCTGGTGCTTCTACGTGAACCTGCCGCTCGGCCTGCTCGCCTTCGTGCTCACCTCCGTGCTGCTCAAGCTGCCGAAGCCGCGCGTGCGCCCGCGGCTGGACATCCTCGGCACCGCCCTGCTCGCGGGCACCTCCACCTGCGTCGTGCTGGTCACCAGCTGGGGCGGCACCGAGTACGCCTGGAACTCCCCGATGATCGTCTCGCTGGCGGCGCTGGCGGTGGTGCTCGCGGTGGGGTTCGTGTTCGCCGAGCGGGCGGCGGCCGAGCCGATCATCCCGCTGCACCTGTTCCGGCAGAACCTGTTCGTGGTGCCCGCCGCGATCTCGGTGTTCGTGGGCGTCGGGATGTTCGCGGCCATCGCCTACCTGCCGACGTTCCTGCAGATGGTGAACGGCGCCACCGCCACCGAGTCCGGCCTGCTCATGCTGCCCATGGTCGCCGGGATAACGCTCACCTCGATCGGCTCGGGACGGGTGATCGCGGCCACCGGGCGGTACCGGATGTTCCCGATCGCCGGGATGGGCGTGCTCACCCTGGGCCTGGTGCTGCTGTCCCGGATGACCGCGGACAGCTCGATGGCGCTGAACGGCCTCTACATGTTCGTCACCGGGCTCGGCCTCGGCATGATGATGCAGACGCTGGTGCTGATCGTGCAGAACTCGGTCGAGTACCGCGACGTGGGCGCCGCCACCTCGGCGGTGAACTACTTCCGGCAGACCGGCGCGTCGCTCGGCACCTCGCTGGTCGGCGCGGTGTTCATCCACCGCCTGACCACCGAGCTGGCCGGGAGCGGGGCCCGGCTGCCGGTGCGGGGCATCAACTCGATCACGCCGCAGATGGTGCAGCAGCTGCCGCCGCCGGTGCGCACCGTCATCGCGCACGCGTACGCCGCGGCGCTGCCGCCGATCTTCCTTTACGTGGCACCTGTGGTCGCGATTGGATTCGTCCTGGCATTCTTCGTCAAGGAGATCCCGCTGTCCGAGCGCCTGGCCGCGCCGCCCGCCGACATGGCCGCGCACAGTGGCTGACGGGATCTGTGCGGGAACGCCGCTAGAGTGGAACGCGTTGGAGGCGATGTGGCGTCGATATCGCAGTTAGTGAGAAATCTCCTGGATCGTCCGGGAAGCGCGAATATTTCCCCTTTTCAGCGCATCACCGCGGCGGCCGGCAGCCAGGAAGACCGGCTCAAAGCTCTTGACGAGCTTCCGCCGCCGCGGATCGAAGATCTCGCGGAGTTCTGCGCCATCGCGCGGGAAGCGGCCGAGCGTACTCTCGGCATGCGCCCGTTCGACGTGCAGCTGACCGGCGCGCTAGCCCTTTTGTCCGGATATGTCGCCGAAATGGCCACCGGTGAGGGCAAAACGCTGTCGGGTGCCATCGCCGCGGCGGGCTACGCCCTGCGCGGAAAACGCGTCCACGTGATCTCGGTCAACGACTACCTCGCCCGCCGGGACGCCGAGTGGATGGAACCGCTCTACACCGCGCTCGGCGTGACCGTTGGGTGGATCGGCCAGGACTCCACGCCCGAGGAGCGCCGCGAGGCGTACGCCAAGAACGTCACCTACGGCCCGGTGAGCGAGCTCGGCTTCGACGTGCTGCGCGACCGCGTCGCCACCGACCCCGCCGACATGATCGTGCCCGACCCCGAGGTCGCGCTGGTCGACGAGGCCGACTCGGTGCTGGTCGACGAGGCCCGCGTGCCGCTCGTGCTGGCCGGGGCCGCCGACACCGGGGCCGGGACGCCCGAGCTCGCGGCGCTGGTGCGGCGCCTGTCGCGCGGCTACCACTACGAGCTCGACGACCAGCGGCGCAACGTCCACCTCACCGCCAAGGGCACCGACGCCGTCGAGAAAGCCCTCGGCGACATCAACCTGTACGAGACACCCGAGGTGCTCACCCAGGTCAACCTCGCGCTGCACGCCCACGCGCTGCTCGTCCGCGACGTCGACTACCTCGTGCGCGAGGGCCGCATCCAGCTGGTCAACCAGTCGCGCGGCCGGGTCGCCACCCTCCAGCGCTGGCCGGACGGCCTGCAGGCGGCGGTGGAGGCCAAGGAGGCGCTGCCGCCCACCGAGTCCGGCGAGGTGCTCGACTCCATCACCATCCAGGGCCTGATCAGGCGCTACCCCACGCTGTGCGGCATGACCGGCACGGCGGTCGCGGTGGAGGACCACTTCCGGGAGTTCTACGAGCTCAAGGTCGCGGTCATCCCGCCCAACAAGCCCTGCGTGCGCGTCGACGAGCCCGACCGTCTGTACGGCTCGGCCGCCGACAAGGAGCAGGCGCTGGTCGACGAGATCACCGAGGTGCACGCCACCGGCCGTCCCATCCTGGTCGGCACGCTGGACGTCTCGGAGTCCGAGCGGCTGGCCAAGGAACTGCGCAACGACGGCCTGGAATGCGTCGTGCTCAACGCCAAGAACGACGCCGAGGAGGCCTCGATCATCGCGGAGGCCGGGGCGCACGGCGCGATCACCGTGTCCACCCAGATGGCCGGCCGCGGCACCGACATCCGGCTCGGCGAGGGGGTCGCCGAGCTCGGCGGCCTGTTCGTCATCGGCTCGGGCCGGCACGCCAGCAGCCGCCTGGACGACCAGCTGCGCGGCCGTGCCGGGCGGCAGGGCGACCCCGGCGGGTCGGTGTTCATGGTCAGCCTCGAGGACGACCTCATCCAGCGGTACGCGCCCGACGAGTGGCTGCCCGCCGCCGACCACGACGGCCGGGTGCGGCACAGGCGCGCCGTGTACGTCGTCGGCCACGCCCAGCGGGTGGCCGAGGGCGCCAACATGGAGATCCACCGCAACACCTGGAAGTACACCCGGCTGCTGGAGCAGCAGCGCGACCTCGTCCTGGACCAGCGCGCCAAGGTGCTCGGCGGCGACGCCGCGGCCGAGGCGCTGGAGCGGGCCGCGCCCGAGCGGTGGGCCGAGCTGCTGGAGACCGCCGGGGAAGAGATCCTGCACGAGGCGGCCCGCCAGATCGTGCTCTTCCACCTGGACCGCTGCTGGACCGAGCACGTGGCGTTCATGGCCGACGTCCGGGAGGGCATCCACCTGCGGGCGCTCGGGCACCGGCTGGTGCCGATCGACGAGTTCCAGCGCGAGGGCGTGGAGGCCTACAAGCGCCTGATGGACGAGGTGCGCGAGCGGTCTGTGGAGACGCTGGCCGTCATGCCCATCACCGCCGACGGCTTCGACCCGCTGGACGGCGGGCTGAAGCGGCCCACGGCCACCTGGACGTACCTCGTGCAGGACAACCCGTTCGGCAACGCCCTGGACCGCATGCTCAGGCGCATGGCCCCGCGCCGAAGCCGCGACGACGATCTCGACTAGGCCGGTCGCGGCACGCCGGCGGGGCTGTGATTGGGTGCTGGTGTGACGAGACCGCGACCTGGTGACGGTGACGGCCCATGAATCCTCAGGACTTCCTCGACGTAGACCGCGACCTGTCCGACGAGGAGCGCGCGATCCGCGACACGGTGCGCGACTACTCCACCGCGGAGCTGCTGCCGCACGTCGCCGACTGGTACGACGCCGGCACCATCCCCGACCCGCGCGGGCTGGCCAGGGGACTCGGCAAGCTCGGCGTGTTCGGCATGCACCTGTCGGGGTACGGCTGCGCGGGTACCAACGCGGTGAGCTACGGGCTGGCGTGCCGCGAGCTGGAGGCCGTGGACAGCGGGCTGCGCAGCTTCGTGTCGGTGCAGGGGTCGCTGGCGATGACCGCGATCCACCGGTACGGCACCGAGGAGCAGAAGTCGGAGTGGCTGCCGCGCATGGCGACCGGGGAGGCGCTCGGGTGCTTCGGGCTCACCGAGCCCGACTCGGGCAGCGACCCGGGCTCGATGCGCACCCGCGCCCGGCGGGACGGCGGCGACTGGGTGCTGGACGGCACCAAGATGTGGATCACCAACGGCTCGGTGGCCGACTGCGCCGTCGTGTGGGCCGCGACCGACGAGGGCATCCGCGGTTTCCTCGTCCCCACCTCGGCGCCCGGCTTCTCGGCCAACATCATCCACAAGAAGCTGTCGCTGCGGGCCTCCATCACCTCCGAGCTGGTGCTGGACGGCGTGCGGCTGCCCGCCGACGCGCTGCTGCCCGGCGCGCAGGGGCTGAAGGCGCCGCTGTCGTGCCTGTCGGAGGCCCGGTACGGCATCGTGTGGGGTGTCGCCGGGGCCGCGCGCGCGTGCCTGCTGGCCGCCATCGACTACTCCCGGGCCCGGGTGCAGTTCGACCGTCCCATCGCGTCCTTCCAGCTCACCCAGCGCAAGATCGCCGACATGCTGGTGGACGTCAACCAGGCGATGCTCACCGCCCTGCACATCGGCCGCCTCAAGGACGCGGGCCAGGCCCAGCACGCTCACATCAGCTTCGGCAAGCTGGCCAACGTGCGCGCCGCGCAGCGCGTGGCCGCCACCTCCCGGGGGATCCACGGCGCCAACGGCATCACCCTGGAGTACCCCGTGATGCGGCACATGCTCAACCTGGAGACCGTGGCGACCTACGAGGGGACCGAGGAGGTCCACGCGCTGACCCTCGGACGCGCCGCCACCGGCCTGGACGCCTTCCGCTGACGGCGCGGGTGTGAAGGTACGGCTCGCGCCCGGACTCGCACTCCTCGGGCGGGCTCTGCGCGCGCCCGGCGCGAGCCGTACCTTATCGCCGAGGCACGCACCGCCCGGTGATCACCGTGCCCCGGCGAAACCTCACAGACCCCCGAGCCGTGAGGTCGCCCTCACCGGCTCATGCGCTCATCCGCCCGTCGCCGAGACCGGCGACGAACCAGACGGTCTTGCCACCGCCGTCGGCCGGGACGACCCCCCAGTCGTCCGAGAGCGCTCCCACGATGACGAGCCCTCGCCCGCCTGTGGCGCTCAGATCGTCCGGCACCTCGCACGGCAGCCCGTCGCCCGCGTCGAACACCTCTCCGTACACCCAGCTCCCATCGCTGCCGAGCCGGAGCGCGAACGCCGTACCACCATGCCGGATGGCATTCGTCACCAGTTCACTCACGATGAGACAGCAGTCGTCGACCACTCCACCGGTCCCCCAGCGTCCGAGCTCCTCCCGCACCAGCGTGCGGGCGGCACAGACGCTCTGGGCGTCGGCAGACAGAATCCACTCGGCCGTTCGTACCGGCAGCACGCCGAGAAAGCCGCCGGACGAGCGGTTCGCGCGGAAGGTCAGGCACACTGCTCCTCCTCAGGTGGGAGCGCTCCCACTTAGATTACGGCAATAGGTCGGCGATGTGAATCACTGGAAACATGATTGTTTGCCCCTCCGGAGAGCACGAACGGCAGGCCCAGACCTCTGACAATCCATTTACGCAGTTCAGCGCCGCCCGTTTCGGTCCGCACTTCAATGATCACTCAACGCGATTATTGGGAGCGCTCCCAACAGCCGTCGTCCCAGCTTGCCCGCGGGCCACTTCACCACGCGCGAAAGCCCCGGCTTCCCCTGCCGCGGACCCCGTCCCATGCTGGTCGTAACAGAACGGTCACCGGTCAACCTGGGGTGGGTCCCAAGGAGTGTCAGGGATGGCTCACCGACGAGAGGGGACCGGGTGGATGCGGATTTCGTGGACTTCGTTCGGCACCGGGGGGACCACCATCTGAGGACGGCGGTCCTGCTCACCGGGGATTGGCACACGGCCGAGGACCTGCTGCAGTCCTGCCTCGGCAAGTTGTACCGGGTGTGGCATCGGCTGGACACCAGCAGCGAGCCCGACGCGTACCTGCGCCGGATCCTGGTCAACACCTACCGATCCTGGTGGCGCGCCCGATGGCGCCGGGAGATCCCGCGCGCCGACATGCCCGATCTGCCGGGCCCCGGCGACCTGGGGGAGGCCGGGGCGGTGGCGGAGGACGTCCGCGACGCGCTCGCGAAGCTGCCGGTCAGGCAGCGGACGGCTCTGGTGCTGCGGTTCTTCGACGACCTGCCGGAGGCGGAGGTCGCCGATCTGATGGGGTGCTCGGTGGGGACGGTCAAGACCCACACGCATCGCGGGTTACGGGCGATGCGGAAACTGATTCCGCCCAGCACGGCGGTCAACCGAACCGAGGCGGAAGGGAGTGGGATCCGGTGAGACACCGAGACGAGGAGCCGTTCATGGACGAGAAGGAAGTGCGCGCCCTGCTCATCAAGGCCACAGAGGACCGCCCGCCGGGGCTCGACCTCCTGGCCGGAATGCCGGCCGTGACGGACACGCCGGGCGTGCGGGCGAGGCGGGAGCGCAGGCGGATCCGGCCACTGGTCCCGCTGGCCTCCCTGGGCGTCGCGGCCGCCGTGAGCGTGATCATGCTGGCGCTGCCCCTGGGGCAGCCCTCGGCGCAGGCCCAGGTGGCCGCCGCGGTCGACAACACCAGCCAGGAGAGTTACCGGATCCACAGCACCAGCGACGGCAGGGTGTTCGACGGGGCCTTCGACCCCGTCCAGCGCGTGGGCTTCATCGCCTCGGCCGCGGAGGGCGCGGAAACCCGGTTCGTCGGCGACCTGCTGTACATCCGTCAGCCGGGCAGGGCGAAATGGGAGGTCGCTCCGCGCGCGGACGCGGCCGAGCTGCCGGTGGTCGTCGCCGTGGTCAAGTTCGCCATGGTGGACCCGCAGCAGGCTCTGCAGCGACTGCGGTCCGCCACGGACGTGCAGGAGGAAGGTCCCGCCTCCGGCGAGGGCTGGACCGGCAAGCGGTTCACGTTCTCGCTGACGGACGCGGACAACGCCAAGAGGACGGAGGCCGTCACGGGGGCCGTGGACGTGGACGACCAGGGCCGGGTCCGGCGGCTGGAAGTGAACTTCGGCGGTTCCGGCCAGAGGAACGTCATGGAGTTCGGCGATTACGGCACCCCGGTGACGGTCACGGCACCGCCCGCCGGCGACGTGGAGCAGCCGTCGGACAACTATGGCGCGCCGTCCGAAAAGGCCCCCGGCGGGCCGGCCCGGAAGCCCGGCGCTCCGGCCCCCGAAGCGCCCGGCACGCCCGACGGCAAGGTGTCCGGCACGCCCGGCGTCAAGACACCCGGCGTTCTGGTCGAGTCAGGCGAGAAGCCGGTCGTCAAGACCCCCTGACCGCCCATCACGCACCACCGGCCGTGCGGCCACCCGGAGCAGACCATGCTCCGACCGGCCGCACGGCCGCTCCGCGTGTCAGGCACGACGGCCTCGGGGAAACGCCTGCCACGCCGCCCGCCCGGCTGTGGCCTGAAGCCCGCCGAAGCCGTCCTCGCGCGGGGCGGCGACCATCAGGGGCCTGCCCGGGATTTGAGTAGGCCTGTACTCATGTGCGGCCTCCGCCAGGGACGCGACCATTCGAGTCAGGGGCTCGGGACCGGGTGCCTGGAGGCGTTTCATCGTGCTCGTGGCCTGCGGGCCGCGGGCGCGCGGGACGGAGAGGCCATGTTGGTTGTCGCGTTGGTGATCACGGTGGGGGCCATCGTGTTCGCCGTGCTCGCACGGCGGATGGGGGAGAAAAGGGCCAAGGCGCCGATCGCGGTCGAGGAGCGGATCCCTACGTTCCAGGTGGTGGCGCTCGGGTTGCAGGGGTCGGGGAAGACGTTGTTGCTGGCCAGCATGTACCACTGCCTGCGGGTGCCGGCGGGGCAGTCGTACTTCCTCAACGCGGAGTACCGGGACGTGCTGCAGCTCAACCAGTGGTACGCCGAGATGGCGGACACGGGGTCGTCGCATCTGTGGCCGCGGGGGACGGCCAAGGGGGAGACGCGGCATTTCCTGTTCACGGTGAAGACGGCCGTGAGCGGCGCGCCGCATCCGATGTTCCAGCTGAAGTACCTCGAGTACGCGGGCGAGCTGCTCAGCGAGCCGCAGGACGAGGGGTCGGGGCGGCAGGACGAGCTGTTCGGGCACGTCAAGGCGGCGGACGCGCTGCTCGGGGTGATCGACGGGTACCGGCTGCTCCAGCACCTGGACGGGCACCCGGCGGGGGCCGTCCACCTGGAGCGCACCCTGAACGCCCTGCTGCCCGCGATGATCGAGGCGTCCTGCCCGATCAGCTTCGTGATCACCAAGTGGGACCTGCTGGCGGACCGCTACCCCGACGAGGGCAGGCGCCTGAGCGTCGTGCACGACCTGCTGATGTCCAACTCGCACTTCCGGTCCCTGGTCGACATGCACGCCTCGACCCGGATCATGCGGCTGGTTCCGGTGAGCGCCGTCGGCCACGGCTTCGCCACCGTCGACCCCGAGGGCGACATCGTCAAGGTCGCCACCGGCGCCGTCCACCCCGCCAACGTGGACGTCCCCCTGTCGGCCGTCGTCCCCGACCTGTTCGACCAGGTGGAGGCCAGGCTGACCAGGGAGAACATGGCGGCCCTCGACGCCGAGGCCCGCCGCCGCCGTCAGCAGGGCCCCCTGGAGGCCCTCGCCTCGCTCACCGCCTTCGGCAGCCAGATCGCGGGCCGCGCCCTGCTGGCCGCCTTCGGCCCCGTGGCGGCCGTGGCGCTCGGCGACACCCTGCTCGGCCTGTTCCTGGACTCGCGCGGCGGCCAGGGGAAACAGGACGCCCTCTCCGAGGAGCTCAGCGCCGCGGAACGCCGCCTGGACGAGCTGGCCGCCGCCCGCCGCCGCGTCCTGCACGACATGCGGCGCAAGGTCAACGTCCTGGAGGGCCGCCTGCCCCACACTCGTCTCTCCCGGGAGCACTGAGCCGCCGTATGGACGCCGCCACCCCGCCGCCCGGCATCCCCGAGGAGGGCTGAGCCATGGACACCGCGTCGCCTTCCATGCCCGCCTGGGCGTTCCTGGTCGCCCGGGGCCGCGAGAAGGGTTACCGGGTGGTCCTCGCCCCCGAGGTGCTGCTCGACGGGCAGGAGTACGGGGTGCTGGACGACACCGTGGTGCCGAGCAACCAGGAGGACCACGCGACCGTCATCCAGGTCACCACCCGCGCCGGGCGCCCCCTCACCGTCGTGCACGCCACCCACCTGGTCACCGCCGCCGAGATCGCCGAGCCCGGCACCGAGCCGTCCTCCCGTGCCCCGCGCGACCAGCACAGCCGCCCGCTCCAGCTCATCTACGGCTACGTGTGCGCGGGCCGCGTCACCCCGCACGTCCGCGACGAGGACCTCACCGCCACCCGCCAGGCGTCCCTGGAGGCCTACCGCCGCTTCCTCGCCGACGAGGAGAACTTCACCGTCGTCCCCTCCCCCGCCTTCACCGTCCCCTCCGGCACACCCCACCTCACGACCCCCGCCACCCGTGGCAGGACCCCCGCCATCCCCGCAGGGACCACCGGCGCACCCCGCGCCTTCACCGCGCACGACCGAACCACCACCGCGCAAGCCTCCGCGTACGGCTCCACGCAAGACTCCGCGTACGGCTCCGCGCAAGACTCCGCGTACGGCTCCGCGACCGGCCTCCGCGACCGGCCGCCCAGCCGCCGGCACGTCCTGGCGCTGTACGCGGTCGCCGGCCTCCTCGGCGCACTCGCCCTGATCTTCTACTTCGTCGTCTGGTCCGGCGACCCGCCCCCCACCCCCGACTGCCCGCCCACCCTGCCGACCACCCAAGCGACCAACCTGCCCACCGACCAGCCGGACGACCAACCAACCGATCAGCCGAACGGCCTGCCGAACGATCAGCCGAGCGACTTCCAGGACCCCCCGCTCCCGCCCCCCACCCCGCCGGTCGTGACACCCCTGGAACGCAAAACCGCTCCCTCGGGCGGCAAGGCCCAAGGGAGCGGTACGACCTCAGCGACCTGCGCCGCGAAGGACACGAAGGAAAAGAAGGACGAACCCGAACAATGATCACCGGCACCGGTGAACGTCGGCCATGCGCACCAGACGAACGTCAGCCACTCTTCCGGCGGAACGACCGCTTACCCGCCACGGGACCGTGGGCTCCGTGAATCTTGGAGCCGCCCTTCCCCCGACCAGCGGCATTGGTCTCCGCCTGAGTCTGCCGCTTACGCTCCAGCGCCTCGCGGAACTTCCGCTTCAAATCATCATCGTCCGGGGCTTCGGCCTCCGGCTCCGCTTCCTCGGCAGTCATACAAACCTCCTGCGTGTGGACGGGTGACCACTAAGCCTCTCGGGCGCGTGCGACAGCCTGCCCAACGGCAGCCCCGGACCTCCACCACCGATCCCCCACGCCCCCGGATCCGGCGAAGCGCGCCCATCATCTCACGCTCCCCCACCCCACCCACATCCCACCCTGACAAGCCCAGAGTGAACATGTACCCCCCAACCCTCAGGCCAGCCCCCCGAAGTCCCCCCGTTTGACCGCACGGAGGTATTCACCCCAAGCAATCCGCCCGAACGTCACCGCCGCCTTCCCAGGTGTCTTGGAATCACGAACCGCGACCATGCCATCCGCCAGCCCCGCGACCTCGACACAGTTCCCATTGCCACCACTACGAGAACTCTTCCGCCACGTGACGCAGGACGAATCCGCGCCGGACATCCCGCTCCTCCTCTCCTCGGACTCCCTACGTGAACTTCTCAGCCGCCTTTATGAGCAAGTCCGCCGAATCATTCGGACCAAGCGCCGCCGCGCGCAGATAATCGAACACCGACCCGTACTTCCGTACGTCTTCCGCGTCTTCAAGATAGAGCGCGCTCGACATGTTCTCCAGGTAGACCACATCAATGTGGCTCGGCGCGGGGAACCCCACGATGTTAAACGATCCCGTCAACGCCGGGTGCGCGCCGGCACCGTAGGGCAGCACCTGCACCATCACGTTCGGCCGTCGAACCGCCAGCAGCCGAAGCTGTTCGGCCGTGACCTCCGCCGTCCCGACGAACTGCCGCGTGACCCCCTCGCCGAGGATCACGGACAACTCCAGCGGCACCCCGCCGGTGAGCCGCTTCTGCCGTTCCATCTTGACGGCCACGAGGCGACTTACCTCCTCCGGCGTATCACCGGGACGAAACGCCTCGATGATGGCCCGCGCGTACTCCTCGGTCTGCAACAGCCCTGGCACCAGCGTCTGCTCGTAGTTCCTGACGGTGAGCGCCTCCGCCTCCAGCCCGATCAGCGTCGCGTACTCACTGGTCAGCACGTTGCCGTAGTTCTGCCACCACCCGCGTTGCTGCGATTCCCTCGCGAGGGCCAGCAGCGCCTCCCGCTCCGGTCCGCCCACCTCGTACAGATCGAGAAAATGGCGCAGGTCGCGGGGGCGTATCCCACGACGTCCCGTTTCGAGACGGCTGAGTGAGGCTGCTGTTATCTCGATCCGGTCGGCCACCTCCTGCATGCTCATCCCGCGCTGGATCCGCAGTCTTCGCAGCTCAGAGGCCAGACGACGACGGCGGACGGTTGGACTCGCACTCCACGTCTTCGACGACGGCCATACGGTCCACGTCGCCGTACTCGACGAAGGCCCGGCCACTCCCCTTCCACGGATACCCGCCACGATCGACCCGCTGCGCGAGAGCGGGCGTGGGCTGTGGCTGGTGCGGGAGTTGTCTGCGGCCTGGGGGTGGGCGTTCCATTCGGGGGGGCGAGTCGTCTGGTTCGAGGTGCGGGGGTAGGGCGGCGGGTGTTCAGTCCCACCAGAAGGACCAGTTTGGTTTGTTGAGGATCTGGGCGGCGTAGTCGAGGAGGGTGCCGGCGCCTTGGAGGATGGCGTCGGGGCAGAAGGTCCAGTGTTCTGCTGCGATGTGGAGGGCATGCTGGGGGGTGGCGGGGGGTGCGGCTACGGAGAGTTCCAAGGTGTTGAAGCCCATGCTTACCAGGCGGGCGGCGTAGCGGTCTTCCCAGCTTCTGACCACGGCGGCCAGGGGGACGTTCCACTCGTTGTGGTGGAGGGCGCCTTGCCAGCCCATCACGGCCAGGGCGTCGGCGCCTCGGGTTACGGCGGCGAGGCCTAAGGGCATGCCGCGCTGGGCCAGGACGGCGGCGTAGCGGTCGGCCAGTTCGTCGGGGTCGCAGCGGACGGGGGCCGGGTCGGCGGGGCCGGGGCAGTGGGGGCCGAAGGGGTCGAGGATCTCCAGCTGGTCCTCGGTGGCGCGTTCGACCCAGTCGGACCAGACCTCGTCCATGAAGGCGCCGACGTGGAAGTGGTCGATCTCGGTGGCGGCGTCGGGGGCGACCTGGCCCACCGACCACGGCTGGACGGAGTCCTCCAGCAGGACGGGCCACAGGCCGGAGTGGGGGTGCTCGCGGCGAAGGCGGGTCCAGAAGTCGCCGGTGACCGGGTCGTCGCTCAGCCAGAACGCGGGGCGGCGGTTGGACGGCCAGCGGACGTAGGTGGGGTCGGGCCACACCACCTCGCCGGAGGGGAGGTCCACGGACAGCAAGCGTCCGCGTCCGCCGTCGTCGAACAGCCCCCGCAGGTCCGGGGGGAGCCGCCGGGGCTCTCTTTTCGCCATCTCCACCGTTCCGGTGCCGATCACACCCATAGGATCTCGGACCGCCGAGATGGTACTGCGAGGAGGATCCACCACGACTCCGTCGTACCGCACAACGACCCGTTCTGTCCGCTCTCCGGCCATGATCTCTACGCGCCCGAACCGGGGCGGCATGTTTACCTGCGGCGACGCTGGCAAAGCCCCAAAGAGGGGACGCCGCCATCGGTAACGGAGGCAACCATGGCGAACGTATTCGAGGTCCTGGAAAAGGATCACGATGAGGTCAAGAGCATGATGGCCGAACTGGAGACCGGCTCGCCACCGGCACGGGAGGGGGAAAGCCGGCGGACACCGGGCCGCAAGCAGCTGGTGGATCAGCTGATCATGGAGGAGTCCAAGCACGAGGCGGTCGAGGAGCAGTACTTCTGGCCCGTGGTGCGCGAGCTGGTCCCCGGTGGGCACGAGCTCGCCGACGAGGCCGTCCGGCAGGAGCAGAAGGCGAAGTTCACGCTGGAGGACCTGATCGGGTACCAGCCCGGGGAGACGCGGTACGAGCAGATGCTCACCGGGCTCATCCAGGAGGCACGGGAACACATCGCGTTCGAGGAGGAGCGGGTGTGGCCGGAACTCCGCCTGGTGCTCAGCCCTGAGCGGTCGGTGGAGCTGGGGACCAAGATCGAGCGCGCGAAGAAGATGGCGCCTACGCGGCCGCATCCGCACACGCCACCGAATCCCGGCCTGCTGAAGGCGACTTCACCACTGGTGGGGGCGGCTGATCGGCTGCGCGATCTGGTGACGGGGCGCGCCCGGCACTGACCCGGTTTTCGTCCTGAGCTCGCTTGATACCCGAGCACCGTTCCATCGCTTGGGCTCGCTCGGCACTGAGCCCCGGCCTTTAGTCGGCCTGGGCTCAGTGCCGTGGGTCCGGTCTACGACCCCGGTGCGGACCGGACCTTGGTCAGGCGGCGGGCGGAGGCGAGGCGGACAAGGCGCCGGAGGCGACACCCATGGCGAAGTGGTCGTGGTAGTCGCGGGTGGCCTGAATGAGGCCGTCGCGGACTCTGAGGACCTGGATGTTGTTGACGCTGAAGTCCTGGCGGCCCGCGAACCGGCCGTCGTAGGCGAACTCGGCGATGATCACTTCAGGGTCCGTCGTGTCGTGGACGACGATGTCCCTGGGCCGTATCTCGATCATGCGGCCCGCCGCGGCGGTGAAGTGGGCACGGATCTGGTCCCTGCCCTTGATCTGGACCGGGGCCGGGATCGCGAACGGCATCTCCACCACGACGTCCTCGGCGTACAGGTCGGCGAGGTCCGCCCAGGCTCCGGTGGAGATTCCGGTAATCAGGCTGTTGAAGATGTCGCGAGGGGTGGCTATCTGGGGGGCTTCGGACATGCGTTCGGTCCTCCTTGGAGGCGTGAGTTTAACCGGAGTGAGTACTCCTTTTTAATCATGCGGAGTGACGACTCCACTTGTCAACCGGGGGTGCGCCGACGAGCGCGGATGTGATCCGCCAGGCGCCCACGTTCGCGGGCTGACGTCTACGTGCGGCGATGAAGTCGACGCGAGCATCCACGTGCGGTGACGCACCACGTGCGGTGACGGATACGGCGGGGGCGTCCACGTGCGGTGACGGAAACCCCCGGGATCGGGTGGGCCATGGTCGACACGGTGGGAATCGACAACGGGTGGGCTCATCCGCCTCAGCCGGAGAAGGGTTTGTCGTCGTTGATCCTTAACGTCATTTATCTCCGGCGACCCACGACGGGTTTCTCGCCGTACGGCGGCACCGGCTTCTTCGCCGTACCGCGTTCCGCCGTCGCGGCGCCGACCAGGGCGACCGCCGGGGCGGATGTCCGTTCGGGGCGGACAACCCGTGCGGGTAAGGGCTCGCCGCTGAATAAGGCGTAGCTTCCGAATTTCTCACTCGTTGCTGTGGTATGGGCGTGACGCAGGAGACGGTAGAGCTTCTGGCGGTGAAGTTTCAGACGATCTTCCCGCATCTGGATGAGCGGCAGCGTCGGCTGCTGCTGGGAGCCGAGGCCCGGGCCTTGGGACATGGCGGCATCCGCGCCGTGGCACGCGCTGCCGGGGTGCGAGAGGCCACCGTCTCACTAGGGATCGATGAACTGGAGTCCGGGGCTGAACCGCTGGGCCGGGTACGCCGTCCCGGCGGGGGCCGCAAGCGCCTGGCAGAGACCGATCCTGGGTTGCGGCCGGCGCTGCTGGCCCTGGTCGAGCCGGACGAGCGAGGTGATCCGTGCTCGCCGTTGCGGTGGACCACCAAGTCCACCCGTGCCCTGGCCGCGGAGCTGACCCGGCAGGGACACAAGGTGAGCGCCGATGTCGTCGGCGACCTGCTCAAGGAAGAGGGATTCAGCCTCCAGGCCAACGCCAAGACGATGGAAGGCAAGCAGCACCCTGACCGCGACGCGCAGTTCCGCTACATCAACGAGCAGGTCAAGGACTTTCAGGGCAGCGACGATCCGGTGATCAGCGTGGACACCAAGAAGAAGGAACTCATCGGCGAGTTCAAGAACACGGGCCGGACCTGGCGGCCCAAGGGGGAACCAGCACGCGCCCGCACGCACGACTTCCCGGACCTGAGCTTGGGCAAGGCGGTGCCGTACGGCATCTACGACCTGGCCCAGAATGCGGGCTGGGTGAATGTCGGCACCGACCATGACACCGCCGCGTTCGCGGTGGAGTCCATCCGCCGCTGGTGGAAGGGGGCGGGTGCCATCGCCTACCCCATGGCCCGGCGGCTACTGATCACCGCGGACGCGGGCGGCTCCAACGGCTATCGCACCCGAGCCTGGAAGGCGGAACTGGCCGCACTGGCCCTTCAGACCGGGCTGGAGATCATCGTGTGCCACTTCCCGCCCGGCACCTCCAAATGGAACAAGGTGGAGCACCGGCTGTTCTCCCACATCACCATGAACTGGGCGGGACGACCGCTGACCAGCCACGAAGTCATCGTGCAGACCATCGCGGCGACCACCACCCGCACCGGGCTGCGCGTCCACGCCGAACTCGACACCGGCGCCTATCCCGCCGGAGAACGGATCGGCGACCGGCAGATGAACGCCCTGCCGCTCTCGCCTCACGACTGGCACGGCGATTGGAACTACACCCTGCACCCCCAATCCTACGATCACCCCAGCGACCTGCCAGACCCGTTTGACCAGCCCAGCCTCGACCTGACCTGGCTGTGTCACCCCGCACTGACAGGGCTGCAGGCCCCCGACTGGGACGGCCTGATGGCCACTTTGCTGACGCTGCACGACCAGCAGCGCGAAGCCCAGCTGGACAAGCGGCGCGGGCACCGTCCCCGGATGGCCGCACCCGGCACCGGACGACGTCCCATTCTCACCCTCGCCGACCGGCTGCTGGCCACCTTGCTCCACCACCGGCTCGGCCTCCCTCAGGTGATCATCGCGGGTCTGTTCACCGTCCGGCCCGAGACCCTCAACCGGCGCACCCGCGAGATTCGCGAACTCCTCCAGCAAGCCGGACACACCATCCACCCCAGCCCCCACCGAGTCACAACACTGGAAGCCCTCTACGAACTGGCCGCAGCCGCAGGTATCGCACCAGCCATAAAAATCAAAACCGCGTGTTAATTATCTGCGAGCCCTAACGGAAGAGGGATTAGGTCAACCGCCATCCGGCGGCGCCGGGATCGCCGTACCGCGTCCCGCCGTCGCGGCGCTGGTACCCACAAGCCCGGAGGGCGACAAGTACCGGGCGGCGCGGCTAGGAGTGGAGCCGGATCGGGGGCATAGACCGGATCGGGTCGGGGGGATGGTGGGAACGGTGGGCATGGGCTCGAACAGCGGTATTGACCGGGATGTGTCGCGGTGGAGTGGGGTGAGCCCGGCAGGCTCGGGGGTGCGGGGGTGTCCCCCGCATGAGAACAGCCCTTGCGCCTTTCCGCGCGAAGCGCGCCCTCCGGCAAGGACCGTTTCACCTGGCGCCGCACGTATCGCGGGTTGACCGCCGTACGGCGGCGCCGGGTTCGCCGTACCACGTCCCGCCGTACCGGCGCCGATGTTGAACACGGACGTGGAGGACCGGGGGTGGGGGCGCGGGGGTTTCCCGCGCGGGGGCGCGGGTGATCACCACGC
>NZ_JBHSRF010000081.1:0-42353 GCF_042658925.1 Sphaerisporangium aureirubrum | reverse complement strand
GCCAGGGCACCGCCAACGGCACCCAGGTGATCATCTGGGACTGCAACGGCGGAACCAACCAGCAATGGAACGTCAACTCCAACGGCACCATCACCGGAGTGCAGTCCGGACGATGCCTCGACGCCAACGCCGCCGGCACGGCCAACGGCACCAAGCTCATCCTCTGGTCCTGCAACGGCCAGGCCAACCAGCAATGGACCCTGCGCAGCTGATCAACCGCGACTTATGGACTCGATCTCGATCTGGGATCAGAAACGCCATCGCCGACTTGTTCGACTGCTTCGAACGGGCGCTGCGTACCACATCCAGCCCGCCATGCGAAAGGATCGAATGAACGTGAAGAAAAGGCTGCGCCGCCTCATGGCCGCCACAGGGATCCCGTTGCTCCTCGCCGCCGCCAGTAGCTACGTGATCTTGGACGCGTCATCAGCCGGGGCCGCCACCACCGGCCCGTGCGACATCTACGCCGCGGGCGGCACGCCGTGCGTGGCGGCGCACAGCACCACCCGGGCGCTGTACGGCGCCTACAACGGGCCGATGTACCAGGTGCGCCGCTCCTCCGACAACACCACCCGCGACATCGGTGTGCTGGCCGCGGGCGGCGTGGCCGACGCCGCCGCCCAGGACGCGTTCTGCTCCGGCACCAACTGCGTCATCACCGTCATCTACGACCAGTCCGGACGGAACAACCGCCTCACCCAGGGCCCCGGCGGCGCCGTGCCCGGCCCCGGTCCCGGCGGATCGGACAACCTCGCCGACGCGAAGGCGGCCCCGATCACCCTCGGCGGCCAGAAGGCATACGGCGTCTACATCGCTCCCGGCACCGGCTACCGCAACAACACCACCAACGGCGTCGCGACCGGCGACCAGCCCGAGGGCATGTACGCCGTCCTCGACGGCACGCACTACAACGGCGGGTGCTGCTTCGACTACGGCAACGCGCAGACGAACGGCCAGGCCGACGACATCGGCATCATGGAGTCCATCTACTTCGGCAACAACAACTGGTGGGGCTACGGGGACGGCAGCGGCCCCTGGATCATGGCCGACATGGAGTGGGGCCTCTTCTCCGGGGTCAACGCGCGATACAACCCCATGCCGTCCATCAACCACCGCTTCGTGACCGCCATCGTCAAGGGCGAGCCGAACCACTGGGCGATCCGCGGCGGGAACGCCCAGTCCGGCGGCCTGACGAACTACTTCGACGGGCGGCGCCCCAACGGCTACCACCCGATGAAGAAGGAAGGCGCCATCCTGCTCGGCATCGGCGGCGACAACAGCAACGGCGCCCGCGGCACCTTCTACGAAGGCGTCATGACCTCCGGCTACCCGACGGCCGACACCGAGAACGCCGTACAAGCCAACATCACCGCCGCCGGCTACGCCCCGTCAGGCGGCGGCAACCCACAACAAGGCGTCCAGATCGTCGGCGGCCAATCCAGCCGATGCGTCGACGTACCCAACTCCAGCACCACCAACGGCACCCAAGTGCAGTTGTGGGACTGCGGCACCGGCACCAACCAGCGGTTCACCTCCACCTCAAGCAGGCAGCTCCAGGTGTACGGCAACAAGTGCCTGGACGCCTACGGCCAGGGCACCGCCAACGGCACCCAGGTGGTCATCTGGGACTGCAACGGCGGAGCCAACCAGCAATGGAACCTCAACTCCAACGGCACCATCACCGGAGTGCAGTCCGGACGATGCCTGGACGCCAACGCGGCCGGCACGGCCAACGGCACCAAGCTCATCCTCTGGTCGTGCAACGGCCAGGCCAACCAACGATGGACCACACGCAGCTGACCTGTCGGCAGCGAGAGCGCGGATCAGATGAGATCCGGCCGGGCGCCAGCCGTGGCGCCCGGCCGGGCTGACGCGAGCGACCGCTCACGGTGGTGAAATTTCAGCTGGCGGCCCGGCACCAGGTAGGCGGTCGGAATCTGTGCGGCACGATGCTTTCTGGTCTCTGCCTCCGCACGGGGGAGCCGATCGCTCGCTCAAGGGCGGACGGTCACTCTTTATCTGCGCCTCTTCTGATAGTTAGCGCTAACAAACAATGTCTCGAGGAGGCCCTATGTCACTCCCCCCGCTCAGCCGCCGCCAGCTTTTCCAAGCCACCGGCGTGGCCGTCGCCGTCTCGGCCGCGGGACCGGTGCTCGACGTCCCGGCAGCCGCGGGTGCGGCGGTCCGGCCCGATGTCGGGGTGGCGGCGTATGCGTTCGAGCTGGGACAGGTGCGGGTGACGACCGGCCGCTGGCTGGAGAACCAGAACCGTACGCTGTCCTACCTGCGGTATGTCGACGCGGACCGGTTGCTGCACACATTCCGCCTCAACGTCGGCCTCTCCAGTTCGGCCCAGCCGTGTGGAGGATGGGAGGGACCGGCCGTCGAGCTGCGCGGGCACTCGATCGGCCACGTGCTGACAGCCCTGGCGCAGGCATACGCCAACACCGGCGATTCGGCCTGCAAAGCCAAGGGAGACTACCTGGTCAACGCGCTGGCGGCCTGCCAGGCGGCCTCGCCGAACCGGGGATACCGCACCGGCTACCTCTCGGCGTTCCCGGAGAACTTCTTCGACCGGGTGGAGAGCGGCCAGCAGGTCTGGGCACCGTGGTACACCCTTCACAAGATCCTGGCCGGCCTGCTCGACCAGTACGTTCTGGCCGGCAACGGCCAGGCCCTCACCGTGGTCACCAACATGGCCGGCTGGGTGGACTGGCGCACGGGCAGACTCAGTTACTCACAGATGCAGTCCTCCCTGAACCAGGAGTTCGGCGGCATGAACGCCGTCCTGACCGACCTCTACCAGCAGACCGGCGACGCCCGGTGGCTCACGGCGGCGCAGCGGTTCGACCACGCCGCGGTGTTCAACCCCCTGGCGTCGGGCAGCGATCAGCTCAACGGCCTGCACGCCAACACCCAGGTGCCCAAGTGGATCGGAGCCATCCGGGAGTACAAGGCCACCGGAACCACCCGCTACCGCGACATCGCCACCAACGCCTGGAACATCACCATCGGCGCGCACACCTACGTCATCGGCGGCAACAGCCAGGCCGAGCACTTCCGGGCGCCCAACGCGATCGCCGCGTACCTCACCGCCGACACCAGCGAGAACTGCAACACCTACAACATGCTCAAGCTCACCAGGGAGTTGTTCGTCCTCACTCCCGACCGGGCCGAGTTGTTCGACTACTACGAGCGGGCGCTGATCAACCAGATGATCGGCCAGCAGAATCCCAACGACGGCCATGGCCACGTCTGTTACTTCACCCCGCTCAACCCCGGCGGCCGCCGCGGTGTCGGCGGTGTCAACAGTGGCTACAGCACGGACTACACCACGTTCTGGTGCTGCCAGGGCACCGGCCTGGAGACCCACACCAAGCTGGCGGACTCCATCTACTTCTACGCCGACACCACGCTGACCGTGAACCTGTTCGCACCGTCGGTGCTGAACTGGACCCAGCGCGGCATCACCGTCACCCAGACCACCTCCTACCCGGTCAGCGACACCACCACGCTGCAGGTCAGCGGGAACGCGGGCGGGTCGTGGTCCATGCGCGTCCGCATCCCCTCCTGGGCCACCGGGGCCACGATCGCCGTCAACGGCACCCAGCAGAACGTGGCCACCGCTCCTGGCACCTACGCCACCTTGACCCGCACCTGGGCCTCCGGCGACACCGTCACCGTCCGCCTGCCCATGCAGCCCGTCACCCGCCCGGCCAACGACAACGCAGGCATCGCGGCGATCACGTACGGCCCGGTCGTCCTCGCCGGCAACTACGGCAACACCACGCTCAGCTCCCCGCCGGTGCTAAGCCCCTCCTCCATCACCCGCACCAGCAGTACCGCACTCACGTTCACGGCCACCGCCGGCGGATCCACGGTCAACCTGATCCCGTTCTACGACGCCCACGGCGTGAACTACAACGTCTACTGGAACATCGGGGGCGGAAGCACCCCCACCGGCTGGGTGCGGATCAGCAACGTGACCACCGGCCTCGTCCTCGACAGCGGCGGCAACGTCGCCTCGGCATCGGCGCTCAAGCAGTGGAACTGGGACGGCAGCACCAACCTGCAGTGGCAGCTTGTGGACCTCGGCAGCGGCTGGTACCGCATCGTCAACCGCACCAACGGCATGGTCGCCGACAGCTGGGGCAACTCCGCCAACGGCGCCAACTGCCTGCAAGGGCCCTGGAACGGCGGCAACAACCAGCAGTGGCGCCTCAACAGCACGGGCAACGGCCGCTACCAGATCATCAACCGCGGCACCGGCACCGCCCTGGACGGCGCCGGCACCACCACCGTCGGCTCCACCGTGAAGCTGTGGACTCCCAACGCCAGCACCAACAACCAATGGACCATCACCTGACACAGCACGCTCCCACAACCGAGGAGTGGCGACGACCGATCGAAGCCGCCGTTGTCCGGGCTGGAACTTTCCGACATTCATCATCGGATTGGCCGTCGAATCGATTCGTATCAGAGCTTTACATAGCAGAACATCGCCGTGGCGTGCCCGCTCGGCCCGTGAGGAGACGAGCGGAAATCTCCTGTGCCACGAGCGATTGACGGCCGACGACGCCGCTTCACCGAGACTCGTTGACACATTGCGTTCTCCTGATGATTCTGACACCACGCAATCGAATCGGTTCGCTCAGTCCTCGTGTTGTGAGGACTGTCCGAGCGCCGGGCCCCGCCGCTGTCTCCCCGCCCCACCCCGCGGCCGCTTCGAACAACCGCACGTCCAGAAAGGACCGCACATGCGAAACGCAGATCGGCGTAGATCCGTGCCGTGGACGCGTGCCCGCGCCAGAAAGGCGCTGAGCGTGCTGTCTGTTCTAAGCCTGGTCACGGTCGCCCTGGCTCCGGCCGGTGCCGCCCTCGCCGCCACGGTCCAGGTCGCGCCCGTGTCGGCGTCGGACTCCCCTGCCACGATCATCGCGAAGGCCGCGGACGTCGTGCCGTCGTCGCGCCAGCTCGCCTGGCAGCGGCTGGAGCAGTACAACTTCATCCACTTCGGCGTCAACACCTTCGACGGCAGGGAGTGGGGCACCGGCACCGAGGACCCCGACATCTTCCAGCCCACCGGCTTGAACACCGACCAGTGGGCCTCCTCGCTGAAGCAGGCGGGGTTCAAGGGATCGATCCTCACCGCCAAGCACCACGACGGCTTCTTGCTCTTCCCCTCCAAGTACAGCAACTTCGGCGTGGCGTCGTCCTCGTGGTCCGGCGGCCGGGGCGACGTGGTGAAGAGCTTCACCGATTCCATGCACAAGTACGGGCTGAAGGCAGGCCTCTACGTGTCGCCCGCCGACCTGCGCGAGAACCAGCCCGGCGGGCGGTTCGCCAATGGCAGCGCCTCCCGGCAGGTGACGATCCCCTCCGACTCCTCGGAGATCGTCAACGGAGTGACGTTCCGCTTCAACTCCGACGACTACAACACCTACTTCGAGAACACCCTGTACGAACTGCTGACCCGCTACGGCGGCATCGACGAACTGTGGTGGGACGGCGCCAACCCGACCGGCCGCAACCAGCCCTACAACTTCAGGGACTGGGCCACCATGGTCCGCACGCTGCAACCCAACGCGGTCATGGAGAACGACGGCGGGCCGGACGTGCGCTGGGTAGGCAACGAGAACGGCTACGCGCGCGCCTCGGAGTGGTCGGTCGTGCCCGCCACCGGCGACCCCGCGACCGGCGCGGACTCGGTGCTGGGCGTGCCCGGTGGCAACGGCGCCGCCGACCTCGGCAGCGACAGCGTGCTGTCCCAGCGCAGATCGGACGGCACCAGCGCGTGGAACATGCTGCGCTGGTTCCCTGGGGAGTGCAACGGGACCCTGTCGGCACGCCACAACTGGTTCTGGCAACCCGGCGAGACCTGGAGACCCGCCTCCGAACTGATCGAGATGTACTACGGCTCGGTGGGACGCAACTGCAACATGCTGGTGAACGTCTCCCCGAACCGGCAGGGACTCCTGGACCAGTCGGCGGTGGACACCCTCAACCAGTTCGGCACCATCGTGTCGTCGACCTTCGCCACCAACCTCGCGAGCGGCGCCGTCCCGGCCAACGACAGCGGCACCTCCAACACCTCCGGCCACACCCCGGACCTCGCGGTGGATGGCGACCTCGACAGCTCCTGGCAGCCGACCGGCACCACCGGCGCGCTGGTGCTGACCCTGCCCGCGTCACGGACCTTCGACGTCATCTCCACCCAGGAGGACCTGCGCGTCGGCCAGCGCACGAGATCGTTCGCCGTCGACTCCTGGAACGGCAGCTCCTGGACCCAGATCGCCACCGACACCACGATCGGCCACAAGAAGCTGATCCGCCTCACCTCTCCCGTCACCACCAGCCGGGTCAGGCTGCGCATCACCAGTTCCCGCGCCGCTCCCGCCATCGCCGAGTTCGCCCTGCACTGTCGCCCCGCCGGCAGCACCTCGCCGGCATCCACGATCCGCGGCGTAGGTTCGGGCCGATGCCTGGACGTCAACGGCAACACCCAGACCAACGGCACCCAGCTGCAGATCTGGGACTGCAACAGCGGCACCAACCAGCAATGGTCGTCGACCAGCATGAACGAACTGCGCATCTACGGCACCAAATGCCTGGACGTCAACGGCTCCGGCACCGCCGACGGCACCCCGGTGATCATCTGGGACTGCAACGGCCAGAACAACCAGAAATGGCGCCTGAACACCGACGGCACCATCACCTCCGTCAGCGCCAGCAAGTGCCTGGACGTCTCCGCCGCCGCCACAGCCAACGGCACCAAGGTCCAAATCTGGTCCTGCAACGGCCAGAACAACCAAAAATGGACCCGCCCCTGACCCTCTGACCGCCATCCCGGCATGGCCGCGTTTCCGGGAATCAGCATCAAAGTGGTCCTACCTCGAAGTACGGGCAGCCGGCGGACTGGCCGGTTGATCTGATCGCTTGATGGGTGGTCCGGGAGGTGGCTTCCCCGGACCATCCGTTCGGGTTTAGATGATCTTCGTTTCGGCCCGTTCGATGATCGCCCCGAAGTCCGCACCGGGGGGAAGGCCGCCGTATGCCAGGCTCCGCTCCGGCCCGAGGCGAGAGGCGCAGAAGGCGTCCGCGACGGCCGGTGGGCTGTGTCTGACCAGCAGCGACGCCTGCAGCACGAGGGCCAGGCGTTCCACCACCTGGCGAGCGCGGTATTCGAGGGTGGCGGGGTCGGTGAGGGAGTCCTTGGCTTCGCGCACGGCGGTGTCCAGGTGGGTGTCGGCGCCCTTGGCTTGGTCGACCTCGCCGAAGAAGGCGTCCAGATTGTCTGGTTCCTTCGCGACGGATCTGAGCAGGTCCAGGGCGGCGACGTTTCCCGAGCCCTCCCAGATGCCGTTCAGGGGGGATTCGCGGAACAGGCGGGGCATCTGGGATTCCTCCACATAGCCGTTGCCGCCAAGGCATTCCAAGGACTCGGCGGCGTGGCCGGGGGCGCGTTTGCAGACCCAGTACTTGGCGGCGGCGAGGGCGGTGCGGCGTAGGGCGCCTTCGTTGGTCTGGCCGCGGAGGGCCTTGTCGGTGGCGCCCGCGAGGCGGATCATCACGGCGGTGGCGGCCTCGGATTCCAGGGCCAGGTCGGCCAGGACGTTGCGCATCAGAGGCTGGTCGACCAGGGGTCTGCCGAAGGCGGAGCGGTGGGTCGCGTGGTGGACGGCGCGGGTGACGCCGAGGCGCATGCCGCAGGCGGAGCCGATCACGCAGTCCAGGCGGGTCATGTTCACCATCTCGATGATGGTGCGGACGCCGCGGCCCTCCTCGCCGACGAGATGGGCCGTCGCGCCCTCGTACTCCACCTCGGCGGAGGCGTTGGAGCGGTTGCCGAGCTTGTCCTTCAGGCGCATGATCCGCATGGCGTTGCGGGTGCCGTCGGGGAGCACGCGGGGGAGCAGGAAGCACGACAGGCCCCGGGGGGCCTGCGCCAGCACCAGGAAGACGTCGCACATGGGGGCGGAGTTGAACCACTTGTGGCCGGTGATGGCGTAGGTGCCGTCGGCGAGCGGCTCGGCGACGGTGGTGTTCGCCCGGACGTCGGAGCCGCCCTGCTTCTCGGTCATGGCCATCCCGGCGAGCACGCCCCGCTTGGCGGACGCCGGGCGCAGGCCGAAGTCGTAGCTGCGCGACTCCAGCAGCGGCTCCCACTCGGCGGCCAGGGCGGGGGAGTGGCGCAGCGCCGCCACGCTGGCGTACGTCATCGACACCGGGCAGCCGTGGCCCGCCTCGACCTGGGACCACACGTAGAACTTGGCCGCCCGCGCCACATGGGCGCCCGGCCGCGCCGCGGCCCACGGCGCCGCGTGCAGGCCGTGCTCGACGGCGACCGCCATCAGGTCGTGCCAGGCCGGATGGAACTCCACCTCGTCGATGCGGTTCCCGTAGCGGTCGTGCGTGCGCAGCACCGGCGGGTTGTCGTTGGCGAGGCGGCCCCATTCCTGCGCGCGGGCCGACCCGGCGAGGGTGCCGAGGCCGCGCAGCTCCCCGAGTGCCCAGTCCGCGCACTCGCGCCGCAGTCCCTCCACCAGCGCCGGGTCGGCCGACACGTCGTGGCCGGTATGCGGGGGGACCTGGTTGAACACGTCGTGCGTCAAGGGAGCCTCCGGACATTCTGGTCATTAACCCACGCTTCGGTCGCTCATCCGATGCGTGCTTCGCCATCCATCTCAACATTTCCTGAGAACAATGAAATGCTCGGGTCGCTGACCGAAGGAGGGGGGAGGCCGTTGGAGGCGGTGGGAACGACCGATGACCGGTCGCTGCACCAGCGCGTCGTGGGCGGTGACGAGAGCGCGCTCGGGGAGTTGCACGAGCGGCTGTACCCCCTGGTGCTGGGGCTCGCCCTGCGGGTGACCCGCGACCGGCTCGTGGCCGAGGACATCGTGCAGGAGGTCTTCGTCACCTTCTGGGAGCGTCCGCTGGCCTTCGATCCCGACCGGGGATCCCTGCGGTCCTGGCTCGCCACCATCGCGCACCGCCGCGCCGTCGACCACGTCCGCGCCGAGGAGCGCCGCCGCGTCTCCACCATCGGCCCCCGCCTGGCGGACCCCGAGCCCAGCCCCCTGGAGGACTGGATCCTCGCCGCCGACGAGGCCGCCCGCGTCCGCGTCGCCGTCAGCCGCCTCCCGGGGGGGCTTCGCGAGGCCATCGAACTCGCTTACTACCGTGGCCGTACCTACCGCCAGACGGCCGAAGAACTAGGACTCCCCGAAGGAACCGTGAAGTCCCGCATCCGCCTGGGCCTGCGCAAGCTGGCCGACGCACTTGCCGACGAGGAGGTGTGACCATGGCCGCCCCCACCGACCCCCCGACACCCGGCCCCGGCACATCCCCCGGCGGGCCCCACCCGATCCCCGCCGATCCAGTGACGCGGCTGGTGCTGCACGCGTTCGCCGAGGTGGCGGCCGAGCCGCCCGCGGGGGCGCGGGAGCGGCTGCTGGCCGCCGCGAGGAGCAGGCGCAGGCCCGCGGTGACCGACGGGTTCGCCGCCCCGTACGCCGCGCGGGTCGCCGCGATGGACGCGCTGCTGGCCGGCGCCGGGCCCGCCGACTGGGCGAAGAAGATCGTGGAGGGCTGGACGCTGCAGGAACTGGTCGCCCACTTGGCCGCCACCGACAGCCTGGTGGCCGCCGCGATGGGCCTGCCGGTCGCCGGGCCGCCGCTCGCGGCCGACGAGGTGCTCAGCCGTACCGCGGACATGATCGCCTTCGAGCGGGAGCGGGCACCCGAGCTCACCCGTGCCGGGTGGCGCGCCCAGGCCGAGGCCATCTGCGCCCGCGCCGCCACGATGGACCCCGCCGGCCCGGTCGCCCCCGGCGGCTTCAGCCTGCCCGCCAAGGACCACCTGCTGGCCCGCATGCTCGAGACCTGGATCCACACCGACGACGCCGCCACCGTCATCGGCGTCCCCCTGCCCCGCCCCCTCCCGGCCCACATCCACCCCACGGCGGACCTCTGCGCCCGCCTCGTCCCCTGGACCATGGCCCTGTCCGGCATGACCCCCGGCCCCCGCGCCCTCCGCCTGGAACTCACCGGCAGCGGCGGCGGCACGTGGCACGTGCCGCTGGACCTCTCCGCCGAGGCCGCTCCCGACGACGGCTCCCCGGCCGACGTCGAGATGAGCTGCGAGGTGAAGGCCTTCTGCTTCCTGCTGGGCGGCCGCGGCGCCCCCGATACCTTCCCCGCGGACGTCACCGGCGACGACGCCCTGGCCCGCGACATCCTCACCGCCGCCCCCGCTCTCTCCGGGCCCTGACCCTTCCGCGGTACATGATGGTGTTTCCTCCCAAGGGAGGATCGATGGGCGGTTGTGGCGCGCTAGATTCGGCTCATGACCGATGCGGGTGGTATGCGAGCTTCGGACGCCGAGCGGGAAGCGGTGGTGGAGCAGCTGCGGGAGGCGTCCGTCGAGGGGCGGCTGACACTGGCCGAGCTGACCGAGCGCACTGAGGCCGCCTATCTCGCCGTCACCCACGCCGAGCTGGCGCAGGTCACCTCGGACCTGCCGGGCGCGGCCCCCGTCCGGGCGCCGTTCCCCGCCGCCCCCGCCGGCCCGGCGCGTCCCGGCAAGAGCCGGCGGTGGTACGTCGCGGTGATGGGGGACACCAAACGGCGCGGGAAGTGGCGGGTGGACCACGAGATCGGCGCGGTGGCGGTCATGGGGGACGTGACCATCGACCTGCGTGAGGCCGAGGTGCGGTCCAACGAGGTCGACATCGTGGCCACGGCCGTGATGGGCGACGTGAAGATCATCGTGCCGGACGGGGTGGACGTCGACCTGAGCGGCATCGCCTTCATGGGCGACAAGAAGGTCAAGGTCATCGAGGCCCCGCCGGGGCAGAACGTCCCGGTCGTCCGGGTGCGGGCGTACGCGGTGATGGGCGACGTCAAGGTGATCGGCGACTCCAAGGCCAAGCCGATCAGTCGCGGCTGGTTCGCCTGGAGCGAGTGGTGGCTGGAGCGCCGCGCCGAGCTGCGCCGGGGCTTCGGCGAGGAACTCCACGACACCCGCAGGGAGCTGCGCCACGAGCTCCGCGAGGCCCGCCGCCACCTCCGGCACGGCGGCCTCCCCTTCCCCCCGCCGCCCCCGCCCCCGGACGTCCCCCCGCCTCCCGGCCCCCCGTACCGCTGACCCGCCACGCGGATCGCCCACCCCGCGGACGGGGTGGGCGGGCGCGGGGTCAGCCCGCGGAGGCCTCCGCGGCCTCGATGGTCTTGTGCAGGGCGCGCGGGATCGGTGCGACGGTCTCCCCGAGCGCGTCCACCCGGCTCCGGGCGGCACGCCAGTCGGACCGGGACAGGCCGGCGCGCAGCCGCGACTTGGCGGCGAGGGCCACCAGCGCGGCGTCGCGGCGGTCTATCCGGGCGACGGGGGTGCCGCCGCGGACGCCGCTCGACACGGTGGTGAGCAGGCTGCGCACGACACGGGTGTCGCGCACGGTGACCCTGGTCCAGGGGAAGATGCCGAGGAAGTGGTTGCGCTCCACACGGATCCGGCGGTCCTTCTCCAGGCGGTCGCGCACCTGGGTCAGTGCCTGGCGGTGGCGCTTGCCGACCCAGTGCTGCCAGCTGCGGCGCCGGGAGGACGCGATCTGCTGCAGCACCTCGTCGAGCATCGGGTCGGCGAGCACCTGCGCCCGTGCCTCCGGGCCGCCGGTCGCGTCCGCGATGTGGCCCTGGATGAGCAACTCGGCCAGGATGCCCGCGCGCATCAGGTAGCCGAGCCGCGAGCGGTTGGTCAGCCGCCGCCGCTCGATGTCGTAGGAGAGCAGGTAGAGCCGTTCCGGCAGGGACTTGGGCAGGTCCATCGGTCATTCCTCCGGTGCGTACTCGGCCTCCGCCGGTTCGTCCCCGGCGCCGCCGTTCTGGTCGTTCTTGGGGGGACGGCCGCGCCGGGGCATTCGTCCCACGTCGCCCGGCAGGCGCCCGGCGGCGGCCAGGGCCCGGCGGAGCAGGAACTCGATCTGGGCGTTGGTGCTGCGCAGCTCGTCGGACGCCCAGCGGACGAGGGCGTCGTGTACGGCCGGATCGAGCCGCAGAAGGAGCTTCTTGCGCTCGGTCACCGGTACAGGGAACCGGTGTTCACGACCGGCTGCACGTCGCGGTCGCCGCAGAGGACGACGAGCAGGTTGCTGACCATTGTCGCCTTCCGCTCGTCGTCGAGGTCGACGACGTCGGCCGCGTCCAGCCGGTGCAGCGCCTCCTCGACCATGCCCACCGCGCCCTCGACGATCTGCCGCCGGGCGGCGACCACCGCGCCCGCCTGCTGGCGCCGCAGCATGGACTGGGCGATCTCGGGGGAGTACGCCAGGCGGGTGATCCGGGACTCGATGACCAGCACGCCCGCCGACTCCACCCGCGCGGAGATCTCGGCCGACAGCTTGCCGGTGATCTCGTCGGCGTTCTCCCGCAGCGAGAGCAGCGCCTCGTCGTTGGAGTCGTAGGGGTAGTTGCCCGCGATGTGCCGGACCGCGGTCTCGGTCTGGATCGCGACGAACTCCACGAAGTCGTCGACCTCGAACGCCGCCTTGGCGGTGTCCTCGACCCGCCACACCACGACCGCGGCGATCTCGATCGGGTTGCCGTCCACGTCGTTGACCTTGGACACCCCCGTCTCGTGGTTGCGGATCCTGGTGGAGATCCTGCGGTGCTGGGTGAACGGGATCGTCCACCGCAGCCCGTCCGTCCGCACCGTCCCGAGGTACCGCCCGAGCAGCTGCACCACCCTGGCCTGTCCCGGCGCGATCGCCATCAGCCCGGTGGAGAGCACGATGGACAGCAGCACCAGCAGTATCCCGAGCACTCCGAGCAGCGGCCACTCCCACATGATGAGCAACGCCACCCCGCCCGCCAGCACCAGCAGCGTCAGCACGAGCATCGGCCACCCCGACATCTCAGGGGCCCGCTGCTCACTGACCCGCGCCGCCGGCATCTCCACCACGACACCCTCGACTTCTCTCGCGACCATGTCCTTCTCCCCGCTCGTCGATGTCATGGCACAACCATAGCAAAGTGATATCACTTTGCAAGCCCTCGCCCGGAGGGCCGTGGTCATGGCGGCCGGGCCCTGGCTCGCGGGCGCCGGCGCGTGCGCGCGAAATATTGATATCCGTTGTGCTATATCCAGGGTGATATCCCGAAAACGGCGGCCATGGCGGTGTCCATGGTTTTCGGATCCCGTAACCATCTCATTTCGCTCGCCGTGCGGCGCCTGATCGGGTGAGGAGACACGTGGCCGCTTCCGGCTGCTGGCATGCCAACCGGGATCGTGAAATATTCTGTGCGTGATGTCCGGAGTCAGGCTCCTTAGGTCTTCCCGTGTGAATGTCCGCCGACTTCCAGGTGTGGCGGGCAATAGGAGGGCGCAATGGCACCATTTCTGGATCATCTTCCCGAAGATGCGTGGAGTTCGTCCGTCGAGCTCCTCACGCCTCGCCAGCTCGATGTGTTCCTCCTGCTGGGGAAGGGGCTGTCGACCAGGCAGATCGCGATGCGGCTGGCCGTCACCGAGCACACGGTCAAGGCGCATACGGCGAGAATTCTCCATGTTCTCGGGCTGGAGTCCCGGCTGCAGGCCGGATTGGCCGCGTATGTCTACGAGACATCTGTGCTGGCCAGGAATCACGACTCGGCGAATACGTAGCGCGAGATCTTTTCGTGTGACTTCTTGATCGGCTGTGCGAGGTTAGCCAAAAGGCTAATTGATATCCACTTCCCGGAGGCGCATTCTCGTTCTGAGTCACTCGGGCGTGTTCGAACCGAATAACGCTCGACTGGGTGACACGGGGTCTACGGGGATCGCCGGTCTTTCTTCGTCACGGGAAAGGGAAGCGCGTGAAGATCAGAACCATGCTGGGGGTGGCCGCGACGGCGGTCGTCGTGGCGATCGGCGTCCTGCCGCCCGCCGGTGCGTCGGCCACGGCGGGGACCGCCGCCGCACCGACCGCACCCGGTGCGACCGTGGTCAGCGTCTCGGCCACCGACGGCACCACGACCGCCGTCTCCCGTCACAGGACGCGGTCGAAGTCCGAGGGCAGCGGGGCGCTCGCCGGTTCCGAGGTGGCCGCCCGCGCCGCCACCTGCTACGACGGCTTCGTGTCCGGGCCGGATTTCTACGTGACCTGCACCGGCGACGCCGAGGGCTACCGCCTCTACATCGACTGCAGCGACGGGTTCCGCTACTACTTCGACCCGCTCTACGTCGGCACCTGGGAGCACGTCCTGACGTGCCCGGCGGGCACTCTCGCGGTGTGGGGCGGCTGGTGGCTGTGATCGCCCCGGTGGGACATTGACGATCAGAGAGGGGCTCCGGGGACCGGGGCCTCTTCTCTTTGGGCCCGCCGGGCGGTACCGCCCGGCGGGCCGGGGGATACGGCCTCCCGGGGAACCGGCGGATCCCTGGGAGGCCGCGGTTTCAGGAGCCCGCCGGGGTTCCCGGGCGCACCTCGCCGGGCCGGATCGGGACGACCTTGACCGCACCGTCCCCGGCCGGGCCGGGGACGGCCGTGCAGCGGGCCGCCCGACCCTCGACGACGCTCATGGCGATGCTCCCCGCCCGCGCCGGGTCGTCCGCGGCGAAGGTCGCCACGATGACCAGCGTCTGCCCCGGCCGGAGCCGGTCCGGAGGGATCCGGAAGGTGATGCCGGAGCCGTCCGGCGGCCACTCCAGGGCCAGGCCGGCCGTGGCGGGACGGACGCCGCGCGGCCCGCGGCAGGTCTGGCCGGCCGGCAGGTAGTCCACCTCGGCGGGGACGCCGGCCTCGCGGAGGCTCGCCTGGAGTCTCTTCGGCTCCAGGAACTCGTGGATCCGCACGGTCACCGTTCCGTCCGGGAGCCGGTCCACCGCGTAGGCGGGGGTGCCCAGCGCCAGCGGCACGGCGACGGCGGCGACGGCCGCGGCGGCCCCCGCCAGGACCGCGGCCCGAAGGCCCCGGCGGCGGGGGGTTCCCCTCAGGACCGCGCCCCGGCGGCGGGTGGGTGCCTCGGGACGGGCGGCCCCGGCCTGTACGAGCAGCATGTGGTGGACCCGGCCGCGCGCCGCGTCCGAGAGCGGCGGCACGTCGTCGCCGATCTTCGCGAGCAGGTCGATCTCGTTCATCGTGCGGGCAGGCCTTCCCAGGTCGTGGTCATGATGGCGGCGCGCAACCGCGCGCGGGCCCGATGGATGCGCGATCGGACGGTGCCGACCGGGATCTCCAGCGTCGCGGCGATCTCCTCGTACCTGAGGTCGGCCCAGGCGTAGAGCAGCAGGGCGTCGCGGTCGCCGTCCGTCATGGCGGCGAGGGTCCTGGCGATCGACCGGACCGTGGCGCGGGCGTCGGCCCGGTCGGCCGCCAGCTCGGCCGGGGACGGCTCGGCGAGGCCGAGGTCGACGGGTGTCCGGATCAGCGCCTTCCAGCGC
Source organism: Sphaerisporangium aureirubrum (assembly GCF_042658925.1). Classification (NCBI taxonomy): domain Bacteria; kingdom Bacillati; phylum Actinomycetota; class Actinomycetes; order Streptosporangiales; family Streptosporangiaceae; genus Sphaerisporangium; species Sphaerisporangium aureirubrum. The sequence continues at coordinate 26,935 of NZ_JBHSRF010000081.1, read as the reverse complement.
CGCGCCTCCGCCCGGCCGTGACCGCGCAGCAGCGTGGTCGCGATGCCGAGCAGCCACGGCAGCGCCCCGGTGGGGCTACGGTCGGGCGAGAAGCGGTGCCGTTGCTCGAAGGCGGTCAGGAAGGTATCGGACACGAGATCGTCCGCCGTGTCCGGGCCGGCGCGCCGTGCCAGGTAGCGATGGACCTGATCGGCGTGGCGGGCGAACACCTCGGTGAACACCTCCGGCGACCCGAGCGATTTCTCGATCAGGGCCGCGTCGGTCAGCTCGGTCGTCATACCTCACCAGATCACTCGTCCCGGCGTTCTCTCACCACTTATTGGTACGGCGCGCGGATCTGGTTCACGGCCGCGGCCCGATGCCCGCTGTGCGCTCGGGAACCGGTGTCAGGACGACAGGAGGCGATGACCGGTGTTGAGCCGCACGACGTCGGCGTACCGGTCGAGCAGCACGCCGGCCAGCTCGGACGCCGGGCCCAGGGGGTCGGCGACGACGTCCGCCCCCGCGGCGAGGGCGTCCCGCCGGATCTTCTCGGCGAACAGCCCGGCCGCCAGCAGGTAGGGCGCCACGACGACCCGCCGCGGCGGCACGGGGCCGGTGGCCGAGGGGCGGGGAAGGGCGAGCAGGCCGCGCACCGCCTGGCCGGGGGTGGGGGAGGCGGCGGAGGCGTAGGCGGCGGTCACCGAGTGCCAGGGGCGGATGCGGGCCCAGCGGCGGGCCGTGCGGGCGATGACGGCGTTGGCGTGCGGGTCGCTGGAACCCGCGGAGACGAGCACCACGGCGGTGGAGGGGTCGCCGAGGGGAACCCCGGCCTCGGCCAGGCGCCGCTCCAGGGCGGCGAGGAGCAGCGGATGAGGGCCGAGGGTCGCGCCCTGGGTCACGCGGAGCGCGGGGTTCTCCCGCCGGGCCTCGGCCAGTGCCGAGGGGATGTCCACCCGGCTGTGGTAGGCCTCGGTGAGCAGCAGGGGCAGCACCACGGCCTCGTCCAGCCCGGATAGCGCCTCGCCCAGCGCGGGGCGCGAGTGGTCCAGGTAGGCGGCGCGCACCTCCAGCGAGGGACGGGCGCGGCGCACCTCGGCGAGCAGGGCCTCCACCGTGGCGGCGGCCCGGGGGTCGCGGGAGCCGTGCGCGACGGCGACGAGCGGGGGAGTGCGGCCGGAAGGCCCGGACACCGGGTCGCCGGGACCGGACGGCCGATGGGCGGGCGGGTCGCCGGGGGACGGCCGCTGGACGTCGCCGGGGCCGATGGAGAGCCGCTGGACGGGGAAGCCGGGGGACGGGCGCCGCGGCCCGGCGGCGGTGCCCGCCGGGTCCGCGACGTCCCCTGGGATGCGAGGCCGAGTGGTCAGAGGTGGATTCCGCATTCGGTCTTGCCCATGCCGGCCCACCGGCCGCTGCGGGGGTCCTCGCCGTCGGCGACCCGGCGGGTGCAGGGCGCGCACCCGATGGACGGGTAGCCGTCGTACTGCAGCGGGTTGACGATCACCCCGTTGTCGGCCATGTAGTTGTCGACGTCGTCCTGGGTCCAGCGCGCGATGGGGTTCACCTTGACCATCTGGCGCTTGGCGTCCCACTCGACGACCTTGGTGCCCGCCCGGGTCGGCGACTCGTCGCGCCGGATGCCGGAGACCCAGGCGAGGTACGGCTCCAGCGCGCGGTTCAGCGGCTCCACCTTGCGCAGGAAGCAGCACAGGTCCGGGTTGCGGCCGTGCAGGCGCGGGCCGAGCTCGCGGTCCTGCTCGTCCACGGTGCGGGACGGCTTGATGTTGATGACGTTGACGTCGTACACCTGCTGCACGGCGTCCCGGGTGCCGATCGTCTCGGCGAAGTGGTAGCCGGTGTCGAGGAACAGCACGTCGACGCCGGGCTTCACCCGGCTGACCAGGTCGATCAGCAGGGCGTCGCTCATGGAGGAGGTGAGGCACAGACGGTCGCCGAAGGTCGCGGCGGCCCAGCGGATGATCTCGCGAGCCGGCGCGTCCTCAAGGAACCTGGCGGCCGAGTCCACGATCCCTCGCAGGTCGAGGACGCCTCGCTGTCGCTCTAACGTTGACTCGATCTCCAGCAGTGTCATGACTGGCTCACTTCTCTCCTCGTGCGTCTGGCGTTGCCTCGGTGAAATCAGGGTCAGGGGGAGCGGCCGCCCGGCCGGCGGTCGTGACCGCCCGGCCGATGCCGAGGAACCTCAGCTTGAAGGCGCGGACACAGGAGCGGCAGTACCACCCGCCGTCGCCCTCGAAGGGTTCGAGGTCCTCGTCGCCGCAGTACGGGCAGTGGAACGGGACCGCGCGCTCGGTCACGTGGTCACCTCGCCCCCGGTGGCCTGCCTCATCGCAGGTCCGCCTCCTCGGCGCGCTGCACCCAGGTGGCGAAGGTCTCGCCGTCGTCCTTCTGGCTCTGGAAGTTCTTCAGCACGCGCTCGATGTAGTCGGGCAGCTCCTCGGCGGACGCCTTCAGGCCGCGGATCTTGCGGCCGAAGCCGGGGGTGGTGCCGAGGGAGCCCCCGAGATGGATCTGGAAACCCTCCACCTGCGCGCCGCTCGCGTCGGTGACGAGCTGGCCCTTCAGGCCGATGTCCGCCACCTGGATGCGGGCGCAGGAGTTGGGGCAGCCGTTGACGTTGATGGTCAGCGGGTCGGTGAAGTCGGGAAGCCGGCGCTCCAGCTCGTCGATGAGGTCCGCGGCCAGGGCCTTGGTCTCGACGATGGCCAGCTTGCAGAACTCGATGCCGGTGCAGGCCATGGTCTGGCGCCGGAACGTGCTGGGCGTGACCCGCAGCCCGGCCGCCTCCAGGTCGGCGACGGTGCCGTCCACCTCGCCGGGGGCGATGTCCAGGATGACCATCTTCTGCTCGACGGTGGTGCGCACGCGGTCCGAGCCGTGCCGCTCGGCGATGTCGGCGATCAGGTGGAGCCGCTCGCCGTCCAGCCGCCCCACGGTGGGCGCGAACCCGACGTAGAAGTTGCCGTCCTTCTGCGGGTGGACCCCGACGTGGTCGCGCCGCCCGCCGCGCGGCGGCTCGGGCGCGGGCCCGTCCGGCAGGGTGTAGCCGAGGTATTCCTTCTCCAGCACCTCGCGGAACCGCTCCGCGCCCCAGTCGTTGACCAGGAACTTGATCCGGGCGCGGTGCCGCAGCCGCCGGTAGCCGTAGTCGCGGAAGATGCCGATCACCCCGGCCCAGACCTCGTGCACCTGGTCGGGCCGGACGAACGTGCCGAGCCGCTTGCCGAGCATCGGGTTGGTGGACAGGCCGCCGCCCACCCACAGGTCGAAGCCCTTCTCGCCCTGCTCGTCCACCACGCCGACGAACGCGATGTCGTTGATCTCGTGCACGGTGCAGTGCGCCGGGCAGCCGCTCATCGCCGACTTGAACTTGCGGGGGAGGTTGGAGAAGGCCTTGTCGCCGATGTACCGCGCGACGGTGTCCTCGATCTGCGGGGTGGCGTCGATGACCTCGTCGGCGTCGATCCCGGCCAGCGGGCAGCCCAGCATGACGCGCGGGGTGTCGCCGCACGCCTCGGTGGTGGACAGGCCCACCGCCTCCAGCGCCTCCCAGATGGCGGGCACCGACTCGATCTCGATCCAGTGCAACTGGATGTTCTGCCGGTCGGTGACGTCGGCCGTGCCCCGGGCGTAGCGGTCGGCGATGTCGGCGATGGTGCGCAGCTGCGCGAGGTTCAGCTGGCCGCCGTCGATGCGGACCCGCAGCATGAAGTAGCGGTCGTCCAGCTCCTCGGGCTCCAGGATGGCGGTCTTGCCGCCGTCGATCCCCGGCCGGCGCTGGGTGTACAGCCCGTACCACCGCATACGGCCGCGAAGGTCGGCGGGGTCGATCGAGTCGAACCCCGCCTTCGAGTAGACGTCGATGATCCGCTGACGGACGTTGAGTCCGTCGTCGTTCTTCTTGTTCTCCTCGTTCTTGTTCAGCGGCTCGCGGTACCCGAGAGCCCACTGTCCTTCACCACGCGGGCGCTTGTGGTGGCGGTTCGCAGGCCGGGGCGGGCTGGTCATGATGCGTCCTTTGCCGGTAACGGTGGTCGGTGGCACGGACACGCGCGCAGGCCGCCGCCCGACTCGCCGATGTGGCCGATGAGGGGGGGCATGAAAAAGCGCCCGTCACGCGCCCTTGCCGTCAGGGATTGAACCTGGCCGGAGTCAACAGGGTGCGGAGATCAACGGGCGTTGCAACAGATGGCACTGCGGACACGCAGGAAGTCGACGTGGCGTCGCACGACGAGTAGCGGGTCCGCTGGCATGTCCTAAACGATACCCGCCCTGTGGGAGATGTCCAATATCGGGTCCACACTCTGGGACGCGGCACCACGTCCAGGCGGCCTGCGGGCCCCCGCTGCGGCGTTCCCGTCAGCCCTGGCGCGGCCAGACGAGAGGCGGCTCGGCGGGCTCGACGGCCGGGTGGTGCTGGCAGTCGCACCACGAACCGCCCCGGCAGTCCTCGTGCCGGCGATCCTTGCACTCCTCGCAGATCACCCTCCCATTCTGCGCCCTTTTCCCCTGCCTAGCCGAGGCGCGGCGGATATGGCGTGAACTGCGGCGACGTCCGGCGTGGGCCTGTCTTACGGGCGTCCGAAATGGCTAGTATGGGAGCTTGTGGCCGTCGCACCGGATAGCGCGGCCGTCTCGGGGGTAGTCGGACCGAACGCGATCGTTACCCGCTGGGCTCGTGGTGAGGCCATGTTGCGAATACCTTTGGATCCCATGACGTCCACCGACGCGTCGGCCAGGAACGGCACCCGGCGGATCCCTCGGTGGAAGTCCAAGGCCAGGGCCCGCGTCTCCGCCGTGCGCGCCTCCCGCCCGTGGCGGGCCGTCGGCCGCTCGCGGCTCTGGGCGCTGGTCCGCGCCACCTCGATCGCCGGGTTCAACTTCCGCGTCACCGGCCTGGCCGGCGAGGCCGCGTTCTTCGCGCTGCTGTCCCTGCCGCCGTTCGTGCTCGGCCTGATCGGCCTCCTCGGCAACCTCAGCTCCGTCGTCGGCGCCGCGACCGTGGCCGAGAGCCGCGCCTGGCTGCTCAGCCAGTCCCGGCTGCTGTTCAGCGACAACGCCGTGGACCGCGTGGTGCGCCCCCTGGTGGACGACGTGCTCAGGGGCGGCCAGGTGTCGCTGATCTCCGTCGGCTTCCTGCTCGCCCTGTGGTCGGGCTCGCGCGCCCTGTTCGTCTACGTCGACCTCATCTCCATCGCCTACGGCCTCGGCGAGACCCGGGGGATCATCCGCACCCGCATCCTGTCGTTCGGCCTGTACATCGCCGCGCTGCTCATCGGGCTGATCGTCATCCCGATCCTGGTGGTCGGGCCGACGCTGCTGTCGGACACCTTCCCCAGGTACGGGGGACTGGTAGGGGTCCTCTACTGGCCGGTGGTCGTCCTAGGCTCGGTACTGGTGCTCACGCTGCTGTACCACCTGAGCGTCCCGGTGCGCACCCGCTGGTGGCGCGAGGTGCCCGGAGCGCTGCTCGCGCTGGTCATCTGGATCCCCTGCGCGGCCGTGCTCCGGGCGGTGCTGGCCGCGTGGTTCACGCCGCTGTCCATCTACGGCTCGCTGGCGGCGCCCATCGCGGTGCTGCTGTGGCTGTACATCACGGCGCTGGCGGTGCTGATCGGCGCCACGCTCAACGCCGAGATCGACCGGCTGTGGCCCGCGGGCCGCACCGGCGGCAACGACGATTCGGCTATCGTTTAGGGATACGTGACTGGCGCGTGCGGGTGGGACACCACCGGGGAGCGAAAACTGCGGAGGCCGGGCGCCTGGGTCTTCGTGAGAGCCGACGTAGTCTTCGCGAGAACCACCGAAGGAGTTGTGCCATGAGTTCTCTTTCCCACGTCGACCCGGAGATCGCCGAGCTGATCAAGGCGGAGGAGCGCCGCCAGGCGGACACCGTCAAGCTGATCGCCTCGGAGAACTACGTGTCCAAGGCCGTACTCGAGGCCACCGGCACCGTTCTCACCAACAAGTACTCCGAGGGGTACGCCGGCAAGCGCTACTACGAGGGCCAGCAGGTCATCGACCAGATCGAGACCCTCGCCGTCGAGCGCGCCAAGTCCCTGTTCGGCGTCGCCCACGCCAACGTGCAGCCGTACTCCGGCTCGCCCGCCAACCTCGCCGTCTACCTCGCCTTCGCGAACCCCGGCGACACCGTGATGGGCATGGGCCTGCCGTTCGGCGGCCACCTCACCCACGGCTGGTCGGTGTCGGCCACCGGCAAGTGGTTCAGCTCGGTGCGGTACGGCGTGCGGCGCGACACCGGCCGGATCGACCTGGACGAGGTGCGGGCCCTGGCGCTGGAGCACCGTCCCAAGGTCATCTTCTGCGGCGGCACCGCCATCCCGCGCACCATCGACTTCCCGGCGTTCGCCGAGATCGCCCGCGAGGTGGGCGCGGTGCTGGCCGCCGACATCGCCCACATCGCCGGTCTCGTCGCGGGCGGCGCCCACCCCTCGCCCGTGGGCCACGCCGACGTGATCACCACCACCACGCACAAGACGCTGCGCGGCCCGCGCGGCGCCATGGTGATGGCCTCCTCCGACGAGCACGCCAAGGCCCTGAACAAGGCCGTCTTCCCCGGCCTGCAGGGCGGCCCGCACAACCACACCACCGCCGCCATCGCGGTCGCGCTGCGCGAGGCGTCCACCGACGAGTTCAAGGCGTACGCGCACCAGGTGGTGGCCAACGCCAAGGCGCTGGCCGAGGAGCTGTCGAGCCGCGGCTTCTCGCTGGTCTCCGGCGGCACCGACAACCACCTGATCCTGATCGACCTGACCTCCAAGGGCGTCGGCGGCAAGCCCGCCGCCCAGGCCCTGGACCGCGCCGGCCTGGAGACGAACTACAACGCCGTCCCCTTCGACCAGCGCAAGCCCTTCGACCCCTCCGGCATCCGCATCGGCACCCCCTCGGTGACCAGCCGCGGCATGGGGGAGTCCGAGATGCGCCAGATCGCCGCCTGGATGGACGAGGTCGTCACCGCCCTGTCCAAGGAGGACGCCGACCACGCCGACACCGTGATCGCCCGCGTCCACGCCGAGGTCAGCGAGCTGACCGGCAAGTACCCCACCCCGGGCCTGGACTGATCCCCGCCGGCGCCGGCCACGGGTGCGCCCCGCCGGCACCGGTCGACTGAGTTCCGCGGGCACCGGCAGTCGGATGCCCCGCCCTCGCTCGAACCGGGCGCGCGGCCACCCGCGCGCCCGGCGCTGTGAGTGAACGCGGGGGCGCGTGACCACCCGCGCCCCCAGTACCCCGGCCGTGACACGCCAGGCGGAAAATGCGCTTGCGGGCGGGGGTGGGGCGCGCGATATCGTGAGCGCATTCCGCCGCCTCGTACGGAGGCGGCCCTCGGTTTCACCAGGAGGTGAGGACGACATGCGGGTCTTTCTGATGAGCATGCCCAAGTCCGATTTCTCCTGGGTGCCGATCACGCGCTGACGTCGCGGGCACCCGTTCCCGAAGGGTGCATGTAGTGACCACCACCGGTCATGAGCTTTCCTCTCTCGGCTGGCGCGACTCTCTCGCCGCCGATCTCCCGGGCGGCGCCGTCCCCGCCCGCGTGGCCCGCGTCGACCGCGGTGCCGCGGACGTCATCACCACCGACGGCCACCAGCCCGCCCAGTACGCCGCCCGCCTGCGCCGCGCGGCGGCGGAGGACCCGGTGGCCCTGCCCTGCGTGGGCGACTGGGCCGCGCTGACGTGGCTGCCCGAGGGCCGCTACGAGCTGGAGACGATCCTGCCGCGCCGCACCGCCCTGGTGCGCGGCGGCGTCAGCCGCGGCTCGCGGGGCGGCCTGTCCGGCGACTCGCAGGGTCAGGTGCTGGCGGCCAACATCGACGTCGTGTTCGTCGCCGAGCCGGCCATGCACGGCGACGACTTCGCCGACCTCGGCCGCGTCGAGCGGCTGCTCGCCCTGGCGTGGGAGAGCGGCGCGCGGCCGGTCGTGGTGATCACCAAGGCCGACCTCATGGGGGAACACCTCCCCAGCCTGCTGGACGACGTCGCCGCCGCCGCGCCGGGCGTGGATCTGCACGCCGTCTCCGCCGTCACCGGCGAAGGCGTGGCGGAGGTGCGCGAGCACCTGGGTGGCTCGGGCACCGCCGTGGTGCTCGGCCCGTCGGGCGCGGGCAAGTCCACCATGGTCAACGCGCTGGCCGGCGCGGAGGTCATGGAGACCCAGCAGGTCCGCGCGGGTGACGGCCGGGGCCGTCACACCACCGTGCACCGTGAGCTGGTGACCCTGCCCGGCGGCGGCCTGATCATCGACACCCCCGGCATCCGCCGGGTCGGCATGTACGAGATGACCCAGGGCGTCGACATGGTCTTCAGCGACATCGAGGACCTGTCGGAACACTGCCGGTTCGCCGACTGCGCCCACGAGACGGAGCCCGGCTGCGCCGTCCTGGCCGCCGTGGAGGACGGCGAGCTGCCGGAACGTCGCCTGGCCAGCTGGCGCAAACTCCAGCGGGAGGCCGCCTGGATGGCCCGCCGCGGCGACGCCCGCCTGCGCGCCGAGGAAACGCGCAAGTGGAAGATCATCCACAAGTCCGTCCGGGGCAGATCCCGTCCCTGACGGCCGGCCGTCCCTGGGCCCGCCGTACACGCTCCGTGTACGGCGGGCCCACGCTTCGTACGGCGTCCGGCCGGGCCGGGTGGGGAGCGGGGTGGGGGGTACTGGGAGGGTATGGGCGCTAGTCGGCGGGTGTCTCTTCCCTTCGCCGATCGGGCGGAGGCGGGGGTTCTGCTCGCCGAGATGCTCGTGGACACGGGGTTGGCGGATCCGGTGGTGCTGGCGTTGCCCCGTGGCGGGGTGGCGGTGGCGGGGCCGGTGGCCGAGAGACTGTGCGCGCCGCTGGAGGTGCTGGTGACCCGGAAGATCGGGCATCCGGCGCAGCCCGAGCTGGGGCTCGGGGCGGTGGCCGAGGGGGGCGAGCCGGTGTTCGACCTGGCGCTGCTGGACCGGTTGCGGATGACCGAGGAGGATCTCGGGCCGGTGGTCGAGCGGGAGCGGCGGGAGCTGGCGCGGCGGGTCGCGGTCTACCGGGGCGAGCGGTCGCTGCCCAGGCTGACCGGGCGGGACGTGGTCGTGGTGGACGACGGGCTGGCCACCGGCGGGACGGCCCGCGCGGCTCTGCGGGCGGTGCGGAGCGCCAGGCCGCGCAGGCTCGTGCTGGCGGCCCCGGTGGGCTCGCCGAAGACGGTGACCGCGTTGCGCGACGAGGCGGACGAGGTGGTCATGCTCGTCACCCCGCCCGGCTTTCACGCCGTCGGCCAGTGGTACAAGCGCTTCGAGCAGCTGTCCGACGCCGACGTCCTGCGCCTGCTGGGGCGGGGGACCGGCGGATGGTCGCCTGCGTAGGAGACGGGGGGTCGGCGGGCGCGCCCGCGGAGAGGACCCGGGGGGCACCCGCACGATCATGCGGCAATTTCGACCCTGGAGGCGTACAGGAGCGGAGAAGCCGCATGATCGGGCTGGTTAGGAGCATGCCGGTGGAGGTTGGTCAGGCGGCGCTGATCCCGGCGCTGGCGGCACGCCGCATGCGGCGGCGACGCTCGGACGCGCGCTCGTCCTCGTTGAGCCCGCCCCACGTGCCGTACTTCTCGGGACGGGACAGGGCGTAGTCGAGGCACTCGGCGCGGACCGGGCACTGGGCGCAGATGGCCTTCGCCTTGCGCTCGCGGATGTCGCGCTCCGGCTGACGCTCGCCGTCGGGGCCGAAGAACAGCACAAGGTCCTCTCCACGGCACGCGGCATCATCCTGCCAACCCCAACTGGGGCGGGGGCGGGCGATCTGCCGACGTACCTGAGACATGAGAAACCACCTTAGGTGAGATGTATTTCGTGTTTGGGCCGCATTGGACGCTTTTGGCATCCTCATTTGCCAACGCCGTGACAGGCCGTGGTGTTCCCGGCTCGTTACGGAGCCCTCAGGTCAGTACGGGCGAGCCGCACCGGAGTTGCTCCAGTGCAGCCAGCCGGTAGGTTGTGACCGTGTCGGCGCACGAGGTGCCGCACGGCGCGGTGAACGTCGTCCGCTCGACCACAACCCGGAACCGCGCGTCTCCGCGGCGTGCGAACGCCTCGGTGACGTCACCGTCCGACCTGGTGGATTCCACGGCCACTCCGCCTACCGACAACTCGCCCGTATGGACCCGGACGAAATGTTCGGCGGCCTGCGATGGCTCAGGGATGCCCGCGCGTCCCCGGTAGCGGTCGAGAACGATCTCGCCGTGCCGGTACGCGTTTGCCACCGCGATGGCGGCAGCCTGAGACATGCTGCCGTAGTAAAGGCCGTGTGGCAAGCACACGAGGTTGGCGGCGTAGCGATCGCCGCCCACATGGGTGGTTTCCCAGACTCTTCCCGGGCCCGCATCGGCCAAAACGCGGGCGATGGGCAGACCTTCGCGGGCACAGCACGCGTTGCGCTTGGCATGGGTGCAGACCAGGAACACCGGCTCCTTCACCAGTATGCAGGACCCTGGCACCACTCCGCGCACGAGAGATCGCAGGTCAAGATCCCTTGGGTCCCGGAAGAAGCCTCCGGCGATCCAGGGGACGGCCGCGGTGGTGTCGGCGACGAGGATCCGGCGGTGCCCCGAGATGGGGGTGCGGCGGCCGGGGCGGCGGATCAGCTGGGCGCGTACGCCCAGCTCCGCGGCCAGGTCGAGCAGTTCGTGGATCTCGGGGGGGAGCTCGCATTCGGGCAGGTGGGAGGCCCAGGGACCGTTGTGCTCGATGAGCAGCCAGAAGCGGGCGCCCACCGTGGCGCTCGCACGTACCGGAATCCCGTTCGTGTGAGCGCCGACGGGGTGATCGCACCCGCGCGGCCGGTCCCTCATCACGTTCCCTCCCATGTCCACTTAGGTAAGACTAACCTAATCGTCCAGGGGAGGTGGTGGCCTGTTTTTCCAAATCCTCACGATGGCCTTATATGGCCTGATTAACGTCATGTCGGTGTGAGGAAAATCACACCCGTGGGCTTGCTGGGAAAACTGGTATGAAACGGACTAACTTCCGGAAACCTCGCGGATGATACGTTCAGCGACCGGCAGGGCGGCGGCGCGGTCCTCCGGCACCAGCCCGATGCGCGTGCGCCGGTCCAGCAGGTCCGCCGCGTCCAGCGCCCCCTCGTGGCGCACCGCCCAGACCAGCTCGGCCGCCGTCACGCCGAGCGGCAGCTCCCCGGCCGCCCAGGGCTCCTCCAGCGCCAGCCGGCGCACGGCCGCCGCCTCGTGGCCGTACCGCTCGGCCAGGCGGCGCGGGACGTCCCCGGGAACGGGCTCGGGACGCCCTCCCGGGACGGACGAGGCGCCCACCAGAGGCAGCCGCGCCGTGCGGCTCCGCGGCGCCTCGGGGACGGCCGCGTCCACCGCGTCCTGCGCCATGCGCCGGTAGGTGGTCAGCTTGCCGCCCACGATCGTCACGACGCCGTCTGGGGCCGTCAGGACGGTGTGCCGCCGGGAGAGGTCGGCCGTGGGCCCGCCGCCGTCCAGCAGCGGTCTCAGGCCCGCGTAGGCGCCCGCCACGTCGTCGCGGCCCAGCGGGGCCTGGAGCACCGACCCGAGGACGTCCAGCAGGAAAACGATGTCGGACTCGGGGGCCTCGGGCACGTCCGGCACCGGGCCGTCCAGGGGCTCGTCGGTCAGGCCCACGAGGACGCGCCCGTCCTGCTGAGGGAGGACCAGGACGAACCGGGCCACCTCCCCGGGGATCGGCACGTGCATGCCGGTGCGCAGCGGGCCGAGAGCCCCCTCGCGCAGCACCAGGTGGGTGCCGCGCGACGGCCGCACCCGCACGGAGCCGGACAGCTCGCCCGCCCACACCCCGGTCGCGTTGATCACCTTGCGGGCGCGCAGCGTGAAAGTCTCACCGGTCAGCTCGTCGCGGGCCTCGGCCCCGGCCCCGGACAGCGACAGCGCCCGGCAGCGGGTGAGGATCCGCGCCCCGTGCGCCGCGGCGGTGCGGGCGACGGCGACCACCAGCCGGGCGTCGTCCACCACCCGGCCGTCGAACGACACCAGCCCGCCGCGCAGCCCGGCTTCGCGCAGCGCGGGGACCAGCTCCCTGGCCCGGGAGGCGGGTACGCGCAGCGGACCGGGCAGGGTGCGGCGCGGGGTGCCCGCCGCGGCGCGCAGCGCGTCGCCCATCCGGTAGCCGGCCATCATCATCGCCGCCTGCGCGGCGGGGACCTCGGGGGTCAGCGGCAGCAGGTAGGGCTGGGCCCGCACCAGGTGGGGCGCGGTGTGCCGCAGCAGGGCGCCGCGCTCCACCGCGCTCTCCCACGCCACGCCGACCTGCCCCTTGGCGAGGTAGCGCAGGCCGCCGTGGATCAGCTTGGAGCTCCACCGCGAGGTGCCGAAGGCGAGGTCGTGGGCGTCGATCGCGACCACCGACAGGCCGCGCGCCGCGGCGTCCAGCGCGACGCCCGCGCCGGTGGCGCCGAGGCCCACGACGAGGAGATCGGCCACCGTCTCCCTGGACCGGCCGAGCTCCGCGGCCCGGCGCGCGGCGTTCAGCGAGGAACTCACGATGGCGTACCCCTTCCGGCCGGGCGACCTGCCCGATCGTCGGCGTGTCCCCCTCGCGAAGCGGGGCGCCGCACGAGCCCCGGCGGGGCGTGTCACAGTGTAGGGCGTGGAGACTCCCGACACTCCCGCCGAACCCATGCTGTGGTCCGGCTGGGGCGACCCCGCGAAGGCGGCCGAACTGCCCGCGCCCGTGCTCAAACTGCTGCGTGAGCTGCTCGGCGTCCGCGAGCCCGTGCGGCGCGCGGCGACCTTCGGCGAGGTCCGGCTGGATCCCGTGGCACTGACGGCGCAGATCCTCGCCGACCTCGGCGCGGTGGCCGGGGCCGCCAACGTGCGGATCGACGACGACGCCCGCATCCGCCACACCCGCGGCAAGTCCACCCCCGACCTGCTCCGCATGCGCGCGGGCGACGGGTCCGACGCCCCGGACGCCGTGGTGCTGCCCGGCTCGCACGACGAGGTGCTGGAGCTCCTGCGGGTCTGCGCCAGGCACCGCGTCGCGGTCGTCCCGTTCGGTGGCGGCACCTCGGTGGTCGGCGGCCTGGTGGCCAAGCGGCGCGGCTTCGCCGGGGTGATCGCGCTGGACCTCTCCCGGCTCAACCGCCTGCTGTCGGTGGACACCGAGTCGCTGGTGGCCGACGTGGAACCCGGCCTGCGCACCCCGCAGGCCGAATACCTGCTGGCCGGGCACGGGCTGACCCTCGGGCACTTCCCCCAGTCGTACGAGTACGCGACCCTCGGCGGCTACGCGGCGGCGCGCTCCAGCGGCCAGGCGTCGGCGGGCTACGGCCGGTTCGACGACATGGTGATGGCCGTCACCGTGGCCACGCCGCGCGGCACGATGGAGTTCGGCAGGGCGCCCAAGTCCGCCGCGGGGCCCGACCTGCGCCAGCTCGTCCTCGGTTCCGAGGGGGCCTTCGGGGTGATCACCGCGCTGCGGCTGCGGGTGCGCCGGATTCCCGCCGAGCGGGTGTACGAGGGCTGGCGGTTCTCCTCGTTCGCCGCCGGGGCCTCGGCGCTGCGCCGCGTCGTCCAGGACGGGCTGGCGCCGACCGTGCTGCGCCTGTCCGACGAGGCCGAGACCATGGTGGGGCTGGCCAAGCCGGGGGAGATCGGCGGGTTCCAGACCGACGCGGGCTGCCTGGCGATCGTGGGGTACGAGGGCGAGACCGGCGACGTCGCCCACCGGCGCGAGAAGACCGCCGAGACGCTGTCCGGCCTAGGCGGCGTCTACCTCGGGCCCGAGCCGGGCGAGGCGTGGGCGCGCGGCCGGTTCGGCGCGCCGTACCTCCGCGACGGCCTCCTCGCGGCGGGCGCCACCGTCGAGACGCTGGAGACGGCCTGCTTCTGGTCGGGCGTGCCCCGCCTGTACGACGCGGTGCGGCTGGTGCTGAGCGTGGCGCTCGGGCAGACCGGCCCGCCGGGGCAGGAGGGCAACCCGCCGCTGGTGATGTGCCACATCTCGCACGTGTACCCCACCGGCGCCTCGCTGTACTTCACGGTGGTGACCGCCCAGACGAACGACCCGCTAGGGCAGTGGGACACCGCCAAGCGCGCCGTCGGGGAGGCCATCGGGATCGCGGGCGGCACCATCTCGCACCACCACGGCGTGGGCAGGGACCACAAGCACGCCTACGCGCTGGAGATCGGCGAGCTGGGGGTCGAGATCATGCGCGCCGTCAAGGAGCGCCTGGATCCGGCGGGCATTCTCAACCCGGGTGTGCTCATTCCGTGACCCGTCGTTTTCTGTGATCGGCCGCGCGTCCGGGCAAGATCACGGCGAAAATGGGGTCATGGTCGACGTGGATCAGGCCGCAGCGCGCGGGAAGCAGCTGTCGTCCCGGGTGTCGGAGGAAGGCGCCGGATGGGCGTGCCAGCAGATAGGCACGTTCCAGGACCTGCGCCCGGACAAGGCCGGGTTCTCCTGGCTGCGGCCGTCGGTGCTGCTGCGCTCGCGCAACGAGATCCTCGCGCAGCTGTTCGGCGATCCGTCCGACGAGGTGCGGCGGCGGTGGCTGGCGGTGCGCCGGGAGCACGGCGTCGACCCCGATCTCCGGATGAAGCCCGATCTCGGGCCGGAGTACAGCTTCCTGCTGATCGGGGACACCGGCGAGGGGGACGCCTCGCAGTACGCCGTGGTGCCCGGCCTGCTCAAGATCGGCGCGGACACCGCGTTCGCGGTCGTGGCCAGCGACGTCATCTACCCCACCGGGGCGGGCGACGATTACGAGAACAAGTTCTTCCGCCCCTACCAGGAGTATCCCGCGCCGATCTACGCCATCCCCGGCAACCACGACTGGTACGACGGGCTCGGCGGGTTCATGCGGGTGTTCTGCGACGAGCCCCCGCTCAAGGCCGAACGGCGCGGGTTCTCGCTGTCGCCGTCCGGGCTGCGGGGGCTGCTGTGGAAGAAGCCCGAGGTCATCGACGAGGCGCGGCTGGCCAAGGCGCGCGAGCGGCGCGCCGCCCCGGCGCAGCGGTCCGCGCAACCCGGGCCGTACTGGGTGATCGACCTGCCGGGGCTGCTGCTGGTGGGCATCGACAACGGCATCAGGGGCGGCATCGACCGGGAGCAGGGCGCCTGGCTGCGCCGCGTGTCGGCCGACCCCCGGCCCAAGATCCTGATCACCGGCAAGCCGATCTACGACCGCAACGAGTACCACCCCGGTCCCATCGAGGGCGGCGGCACCGTCGACGAGATCGTCCGCGACCCCGCGCACAACTACGTGGCGGCCGTCGGCGGCGACACCCACAACTACCAGCGCTATCCCGTCGTGGTGGGCGACCGGGTGATCCAGTACATCGTCTCCGGCGCCGGCGGCGCTTTCATGCACGCCACCCACACCATCTCCCGGGTGGACGCGGGCGGCGTCCACGAGGACGCGTTCAAGTGCTATCCCCTGCGCGGCGACTCGCTGTCGTTCTACAGCAAGCTCTACGCCCGCCGCCTCCACATGCCCTGGCTCTACCTGACGCCCGACCAGGGCCTGCTGCTGATGTCCCGCCAGATCGGCAACGCCCCGCCCCGGCCCGTCACCACCACGCCCGAGCCCTCCACCACCCCGCCCGCCGCCGAGGACGACCCCGGCGTGCCGCAGGTCAAGATCACCTCACGGATGAAATGGGCCGCCCGCATCCTCGGCGGCTGGCCCATGCCCTTCCACCTGCCGGTCGGGCGCACCTTCCACCGCTGGTTCTCCGAGCTCTCCGACTGGGACGACCCGCCGTTCTTCAAGAGCTTCCTGCACGTCTCCGTCGAGGGCGGCACCCTGCGCATCCGCTGCTTCGCGGCCACGGGCTGCCGCCCCCAGGAGGAGGAGCCCCCGCTGGAGGACCAGGTCACCATCCCCCTCGCCTGAACGGGGTTCAGGCGGAGGGCTTGAAGGTGTTCCAGAGGACGGCCAGGGCCTGGCGGTTGTCGGCCTGGTCCCATTCGGCGTCGGGGGCGGTGAAGGTGACCTCGTAGGCGGTCTCGCCGTTCACGGTGATGTGGCGGGTCACGGCGTGGGTGGTGACGTTGGTGAGGGCGGTGTAGGTGTACTCCCAGACGCTGGCCTGGTAGTCGCCGAAGGAGGAGGACTCCAGGCGGGTCTGGGCGTAGTCGGTGAGGGTGGCCTCGTCCTTGGTCTTGGTGAGCGCGGCCAGGCCGTCGTCGCCGGTGGACGCCACACGCTTGATCTGGATGCGGCGGCCGGAGCTCTTCGGGCCGATGTAGGTCACGGCGGCGTCGGAGACCGAGGCGGTCCAGTCCTCGGGCACGGCGACCGAGACGCCGGCGGCGGTGCGTGCCCGGAAGCCGGACGGCACGTCCGCGGACCCGCCGCCCTCCTCGGGCCCGGCGGCCGGCGGCTCGCCGGTCGCGGCGTTCGTCGAGGGCTCGGCGGACGTCGCGGCGGGCGGGGCGGGGGCGGCGTCGTCCCGGGGGGCCGGGTCCGACGGCCACAGCACGAACAGCAGGGCCGCCACGACGCCGACGATCCCGGCGCCCGCGAGGATCATCAGCACGGGGGAGCGGCCCTCACGGGTGTCGTCCCGCCCGTCGTCGCGCACGTCGTCCACGCGCACCCGGCGCGGGGCGTCGTTCCTGCCCCGGTCGCGCCGGTCGTCCCGGGTGTCCCTGCGACGGGGCTCGGGCCCGCCGAACGGATTCTCGATGTCCCTGGCCAGCCGGTCGGCGAGGTTCGGCGACCGGTCGCGCGCCCCCGGCACCCCCGCCACCAGCACGTCGCCCGCCGAGCGGCCCCCGTCCCCGGGCAGATCCCGATCAGGACCGGAAGGACCGCGCAGCGCGTCGTAGGGGTCGGGCCGGGACCCTCGCGGGTCGTCGGCCCTGGGGCCGGACGGGCTCCGCAGCGCGTCGTACGCCTGCGGCCCGGACGGGCTCCGCGTCGCGTCGTACCCCTGCGGCCCGGAGGGGCTGCGCAGCGCGTCATAGGTCTGGGGTCCGGACGGGCTCCGGAGCGCGTCGTACGGGTCCGGCTGCGGGCCCGAAGGGCTGCGCAGCGCGTCGTACGGGTCGGGCCGGGGTCCGGACGGGCTCCGCAGCGCGTCGTACGCCTGCGGCCCTGAGGGGCTCCGTGTCGCGTCGTACCCCTGCGGCCCCGACGGGCTGCGCAGCCCGTCATAGGTCTGCGGCCCCGTAGGGCTCCGGAGCGCGTCGTAGGGGTTCGGCTGCTGCCCTGAAGGGCTGCGCAGCGCGTCGTACGGGTCGGGCTGCGCCCCCGAGGCACCGCGCGGCGCGTCGTACGACTGCGAGCCCGAGGGGCTTCTGAGCGCGTCGTAGGTCTGGGGCCCCGAAGGGCTGCGCAGCGCGTCGTAGGGGTCCGCCGGGCCGCGTGAGGTCTCGTAGGGACCGGTCGCGCCGCGCAGGGAGTCGTAGGACGGGGGCCGGGGTGGTTCGGCACCGAGGGCGTCGTAGGCCGCGGGAGCCGCGAAGGGCATGCCGGGCTCGCCGTCGCGGCGGCGGAACCGGTCGGCGTCGTCGCGGGACGGCGCCGGGGACGGCTCGGCGGGGACCCGTACGGGGCCGGACGGCGTCTCGATGATGCGGGAGGGCAGGGGACCGGAGGGCGGATCGAGCGGCGGAAGCATACCTACCGGGGTGGAGTCGTCGCGGGTGGGCAGCGGGGTGGACGTCAGGCCGTCCAGTCCCCGCACGGGCAGGCCGGAGCCGTGGGTGCGCAGCACCCGCTCCAGCAACTCGGCCGCCTGGACGGCCGGCATCCGGTCGGCGGGGTTCTTGCGCAGCAGGCCCTCGATGACGGGCAGCAGCGCGCCGGCCCGCTGCGCGCGGTTCGGCTCCTGCGTGAGCACCGCGCCGAGCACCGCGACCGCGTCGGGGCCCTCGTACGGCGGGCGCCCCTCCACGGCCGCGTACAGCGTGGCGCCGAACGACCACAGGTCGGCCGCGTGGGTGATCGGGCGGCCCTGGAGCCGCTCGGGCGGGATGTAGGCGGGCGAGCCCATCAGCAGGCCGGTCTGCGTGATGGTGACGTCGCCCTCGATGGCGGCGATGCCGAAGTCGGTGAGCACGACGCGGTCGGCGGTGAGCAGCACGTTGCCGGGCTTGACGTCCCGGTGCAGGATGCCCGCCGCGTGCGCGTGCCGCAGCGCGTCCAGCACCCGGACGCCGATCTCGGCGGCCTGCACGACGGGCAGCGGCCCGCTCTGTCGCACTGCCTGCTCCAGGGACCATGCGCGGACCAGCTCCATGACGATCCAGGGCCGGCCGTCCTCCTCGACGACGTCGTGGACGGTGACGATGCCCGGGTGGCTGAGGCGGGCGGCGGACCTGGCCTCGCGCAGCATGCGCCGGTGGGCGACCTGGGTGCCCGCGTGGTCCAGGCCGAGGGGCAGGATGAGCTCCTTGACGGCGACGTCCCGGTCGAGCAGCACGTCGTGGGCGTGCCAGACCATGCCCATGCCGCCGCGGCCCACCGGTGAGAGCAGGCGGTAGCGCCTGCCCACCAGTCGGCCTTGACCCTCGGGTGCCACCCCCGCGCCCAACGGGTTCCTACCCTCTGACATGGAGGGCGTACTCCCGAGCACGCGATCGGCAGTCATCCCGCGGCCCCCAATTCACGCTTGTCCGCGCCATATCCCTATTTATGGGTCATCGACTGATCAAGTGCGTCATCAACGACAGTGAGTCTTGGCCAACGATATTAGGGTCAAAGAGGGGTCAATGGGAATTCGGTCTTCCTTTACTCTTCCGCGAGCGCGGTCAGAGCCGCGACGAACGCCTCGGCGGGCGGGCTGACCAGACCCGCTCCCACCTGGCCTGTTCCGGCCACCCGTCCGGCGATCCCGGTGTTGACGACCGGCAGCACGCCGGTGCGTGCCACAAGGGTCACGTCGATACCGGTGGGTGTGCCGCGGAACCCGAGCCCGGGGATCTGGTACGCCGGGTGCTCGGCGAGCGTGATCTCGTACATCGAGCGGGTCGCGGTGATGGCGTCGGAGACGTCGCCGCCGACGAAACGCACGATCGCCGGGGCCGCCGCCATGGCGAACCCGCCGAGCCCGCACGTCTCGGTGATGGTGGAGTCGCCGATGTCGGGGTTGGCGTCCTGCGGGCCGTAGGCGCCGAGGTACAGGCCGTCGGGCACCCCGGCGGGGCCGGTGAACCACCGGTCGCCGAGCCCGGACACCTGGATGCCGAAATCGGTGCCGTTGCGCGCCATGGCGACCACCATGGACGAACCGGGCACGCCGCGCGCCGCGTCCGCGGAGACCTTGCCCGCGGCCATGCCGGCGTTGAGGAAGAAGTGGTCGTTGCCGTTGACGAAGCGCAGCACCTCGGCGGCGTACCGGGGGGAGGCGTCCACGATGGCCGGGGCCAGCTCGCGCACCAGCAGCGACGTGGCCGCGCGGTTGCGGTTGTGCAGCTCGTCGCCCATCTGCAGGGCCTGGGCGATCAGCGAGCGCAGGTCGATCGGGCCGCTCAGCGCCAGGGCGGCGGCCAGCACCGGGCCGAGCACCTCGCCCATCCAGCGCAGCCGCTCCACGACCTCCGGCCCGTAGGCGCCGTACCGCAGCACCTTGCCGAGGCCCTCGTTCAGCGAGCAGTAGGCGGTGCCGCCGTGCTCCTCGTCGGCCACCTCCAGCATCCACATGGACGGGCTCACCACGCCCGCCATCGGGCCGACCGTGCGGTGGTGGTGGCAGGAGTCGAGGTTCACCCCGCCCGCCACCAGCAGCCGCTCGGCCTCCTCGGCGTCGGCGGCCAGCCCCTCGAACAGCGCCGCGCCGATCAGCGCGCCGCGCATCGGCCCGGAGGCCCGCTCCCAGTCGACCGGCGGCCCCGCGTGCAGGAACGTGCGCGGCGGCAGCTCCAGCACCTCGGACGCCGGGCGCGCCCCGACCAGCCGGGGCCGCGCGGACATCATGCGCGCGACGGCGGTGGCGTTGGCGTCCGCCAGGCGCGGATCGGCCAGCACCCTGGCCAGGGCCTCCGCGGTGCCGGCCATCGGAGGCCGCCAGTCCACCGCCAGATGCGGCACGGCCTGCTGCCCGAGCGCCTCGGCGAGCACGGCGGTCCCCGCCGTGATCACCCGCGCCTCGCCGTCGAGCATGGACAACGTCACGGCGCACCCCCGATGAGGCTCCCGGCGTGCCGGACGGCAGCCGTGGTGAGGACGGACACCGGGGTCACGACGCGCTCCCGATGAGGCTCTTGGCGCGCCGGGCGGCCGCCGCGTTGGACACGAAGACCGACGCGCCCGCCTGGTGGAGGGCCTCGGCCTGGCGGCGCAGGCCCTGGGGGTCGACGTCGGTGCCGACCAGGGCGACCACCACCGCGGCGCCCCGCTCGACGGCCTCACGGACGGCGGGGGCCAGCCGGGCGGCGGGGTCGGGGTCGGCGCCGTGGCCGAGCACGACGTCGAGCAGGATCACGCCGGACGCCCGCGACAGGGCGTCCAGCCGCATCGCCGGGTCGATCATCGGGTGCGCGCGGCCCCGCGTGTACTCGTCGTCGCCGAAGTCGGTGAACTGGCCGCCGCCCGCGATCAGGGCCGCCTCGGCGCACAGCGTGCCGCCGGAGTACAGCCCGCACAGCCCGGCCGCCCGCGGCTCCTGAGGCACCGTCCAGGACGCCCACTCCGGCACCGCCCGCCCGAGCGCGTGCAGGGCCTTCTCGACCGCGGTGGTCAGGTCGTCCTGGCCGGGCCCGAGCAGGGCGCTCACCACGGGGGTGCTCAGCTCCTGTACGGCCTGGCGGACGGCTTCTGCCACCTCGGGCGCGGGCGGCTTGGAGATCAGCACGATCAGCTCGGTGGCCGGGTCGGCGTCCAGCGCCCGCAGCGCGACCAGCGTGGAGCGCCCGCCGACCGCCGCCGACAGGTCGCGCCCGCCGACGCCGAGCACGTGGCTCACCCCGGTGCCCGCCTGGTCCAGCAGGCACATCACCTGCTGGGCGCCGGTGCCCGACGCGGCGACCAGGCCGACCGTCCCGGGGCGCAGCACGTTGGCGAAGCCGAGCCCGGCGCCGCCCACCACGGCCGTGCCGCAGTCGGGGCCCATCACCAGCACGCCGCGCTCGGCGGCGCGCTCCTTCAGCGCGATCTCCTGCTCCAGCGGCACGTTGTCACTGAAGATCATCACCGAGAGCCCGGCCTCGACGGCGTCCATGGCCTCGGCGAAGGCGTGGTCGCCCGGCGTGGACACCAGCGCGAGCGTGGCGTCGAACACCTTGGCCGCGGCCCGGGTGGTGCGCGGCGGGTACTCGGTCGCCGCGCCGCCGCCGTTCCGCCCGGCCCTGCCCAGCTCCTCGAACTGCCGCTCCAGTTCCTCGCCGGCCGCGGCCAGCTCCGCCCCGGAGTCCGCACGGATCGCGACCAGCAGGTCCGTCGGCCCGGCCGCGGGCACCTCGAACCCGACCTCACGGGCCAGGCCGACGTTCAGCTCGGTCGCCATGGCCACGATCGCCACGGTGACGCCCTGGCGGGAGCCGAGTGCCTGGCTGACCCGCATCAGGCTGACCGAGTCGTGGTAGACGCCCGCGCGCACCTCAACCTGATCGGCGCTCGTGGTCAACCGTCGCTCACCGCCTCTCTCCTGCATTGATGGTGATGCCTGCCCTGCTCTTCGACGCATCCGGGGGGTGGCGTGCCGGTCATAATGCGCGGGAGGCCCCGGCCACCTGACCGGCGGTGGCGCCACCTAGGGCGATCACCGCGGACATGCCGGTGCGCATGCCCCAGGCGAGGTCGGCGCCGGAGGTGTGGCCGATGCGCAGCAGGCGGCGCAGCGCGGGCTCCAGCGGCTGGCGTCCGGCGACGCCGCGCAGCACGGCCAGCGCGTCCACGCAGGCCTCGCCGCGCGCGGCGCAGTGGAGCAGGGTCGCGGAGATCGGCGTGGTGCGGGTGCGTGCGTCGAAGGCCACGGTGGCGGCCAGCCAGTCGGCCAGCCACACCGCCCTGCGCACCCCCGCGGACCCGCCGAGGTGGCGCAGCGCGACCAGCAGCCCGGCGAGCATGTCGTCGCCGCTCGGCGTCAGCCCGGGGCCGAGGCCCATGAGCTGCTCGGCGGCGGCGATCGTGATGGCCAGCGACCCCCGGTGGCAGCCCTCGGCCAGCATGTCCCCGGCCCCGCCGGGAGGCAGGCCGGGACGGCGCCCGGCGGCGTCGCAGATCTCGACGAAGCGCGGCAGGGCCCGGGCCAGCCGTACGGCGTCGACCGGGCCGAGCGGGGGAGCGGGATCCCACCAGCGGCGCACGCGCACGGTGACCCGCCCGATCTCGACGCAGCCGTCGCCCACGGCGGCCTCGTCGCCCGCCGACGCCGGCGGCAGGGGGTCGGTGAGCACCATGGCGTTGGGCAGCCGGGTCGCCTCGCCGGTGACCACGGCCACGACGGACGGCTCGGCCTCGGTGCGGATCTCCAGGTACATGCCGAGCGGGAACACCGCGAGCACTCGCGCGGGCCGCCGCGGCGATTCGAGCGCCGGGCGGAGCGCGGTGCTCGCCGCGCCGAACGCCTCGGTGTTCGCCGGCGTGCGGTGGCGAATCCTTGTTCCCGTCCCCAGTGTCACCCAGCCTCCAGCGAGTCTGGGGAGACCGTAAAACGGCGCCGGGAGCCGCCGTACGGAGAAAGATGCCAACAGTTCTTCAATGAGTTGGCTCTTGTTGACAGAGATGTCATTCCGTCAGAATCACCGAAACGGCTTTTCACCCGGGAGCATGACCATGACAGCTGACCCATCACCCCCGGCGATGCGCTTGGCCTCCACGGGCACCATCATTCACGGCGTGTCCGTGGGGGAGGTGCTTGGCGTCTCCACACTGGCCGGAGCCCGCCTGATCGGCGGAAGGAACGGCCTCGACCGCATCGTGCAACGGCTGAACGTCATGGAGGTGCCGGACATCCTCGCGTGGGTCAAACCCCACGAACTCCTGCTGACCACCGGCTACCCCCTGCGCAACACCCCGCAGTCCCTCGGCAGGCTGGTGGCGGACCTGGACGAGCGGGGCCTGGCGGCGCTCGGCATCAAGCTCGGCAGGTACGTCGACGAACTGCCCGCCGAGATGGTCGAGCAGGCCGACCGCCTCGGCTTCCCCCTGATCCTCCTGCCGAACGACGTCGGCTTCGACGACATCCTCAACCAGGTGCTCACCGACATCCTCAACCGGCAGGCCGCCCTGCTGGCCAGGACCGAGGAGGCCCACCGGGCGCTGGTGCAGATCGTGCTCGCCGGCGGGGGGCTGCGCGAGGTGGTGGCCGAGGTGGCGGGCCTGCTCGACGTCGGGGTCGCGGTGGTGGACGCGGCCGGGCACGTGCTGGAGGCCGCGGGCGACTGGGTGGCGCTGCGCGGCGCGCCCACGTCGTCCGGCGGCGACTACACCGTGGTCCCGGTCGTCGCGGGCGGCCACCACCACGGGCGGATCATCGCGCACAGCCCCGCGGGCACCATCCGGGAGGGCGACGTCGGCATTCTGGAACGTGCCGCCACCGTCGCGGCCCTGGTGGTGACCCGGCAGGAGGCCGTCACCGCCGTGGAGAGCAAGTACCGCGCCGACTTCCTGCGCGACGTCCTCACCGGCCGCGGCGGCACCCGGGTCGCCGCCCGGGCCCGCGCGTTCGGCTGGGACCTGGAGCGTCCCGTCGGGGTGCTGGTCGCCGAGATCGACCCCGAGTTCGACATCCCGCCCGACCGCCTGCTCACCGCCTGGACCGCCGCCGTGCGCCGCCACGACCCCCGCGGCGCGGTCGCGGGGTTCTCCCACGAGGTGGTCGCCGTCGTCGGCTCCGAGGCCGACATGACCCGCCTCGCCAAGGACGCGGTGAGCGCCTTCGCCGACTCCCGTCCCGCCACGTTCTCCACCGGCATGAGCCGCGTGGCCCAGGGCGTCGAGTCCCTCCCCGACGCCTACGGCCAGGCCCTGAAGGCCGCCCGCGTGGGCCGCCAGCTGCACGGCGCCGGCGCCGTGGCCCACTTCGACCAGCTCGGCGTCTACCGCCTGCTGTCCCTGGTGAACGACACCGCCGAGCTCCACGCCTTCGTCCGCGAGACCCTCGGCCCTCTGGTGCTGGACGACGACGCCGAGAACGCCGACCTGCGCCGCACCCTCCACGTCCTGCTGGAGACCAACCTCAACGTCGCCGAGACCGCGCGCCGCCTGCACTTCCACTACAACACGCTGCGCTACCGCATCGGCAAACTGGAACGCATGCTGGGCAACTTCACCGAGGACGCCCACCTGCGCCTGAACCTCACCCTGGCCCTGCACGTCCTGCGCATGCGCGGCATCTGATCCCGCGGCCCGCCCCCGCCTCGGGCCGCGAAAACGCGGAGGGCTCGGACCGGGGGGTTCCCTTCCCCGGTCCGAGCCCGTACGAGCGGGCCGGTGGTGCCGGCCCGCTCGTGCCGCTTCTCCTCGGTGTCGCGGCCGTTGCGGCGACCGCGACACCGATGTGTTCTCCCTGGCGTGGAACCCGGCTCTATCGCTGCCGGGCCGCCGTCAGGGGCTGGTGCAGGTGGCGGTCGGGGTCGCGGCGCTGCCGTTGGCGGTGAAGCCGAAGGTCGTCGACCCGTTCGCCGCGACGCTGCCGTTGTAGGCGGCGTTGCGGACGGTCACGCTGGAGCCGGACACGGTCTGCTGGCCGTTCCACAGGCTGCTGATGGTCTGACCACCCGGCCAGGTCCACCGTACGGTCCACCCGTTGACCGACGAGGTGCCCGCGCGGACGGTCACCGTCGTCTGGAACCCTCCGGGCCAGCTGTTGACCGTCGAGAGCGTCGCCGAGCACGCCCCCGGGACAACGGTCGGGGTGACGGTCGGCGTGACCGTCGGGGTCACGGTGGGCGTCACCGTCGGGGTCACGGTGGGCGTGACGGTCGGGGTGACGGTCGGGTTCGGGCCGGCGGCGTTGAGCGCGTTCAGGACCGAGGTGTAAGCGGGCTTCTTGCTGCTGCCGCTGAACAGGAGCGGGGTGTCGCCCGAGCGCCAGGAGTCCTGGTCGCGGACGCCCCAGACGGTGATGCCGTTGCAGCGGGGGACGGCGAGGCAGTCGTTGGTGACGGCTGCGTAGGTCTGGGCCGAGGCGCCCTGGATGTCCAGCTCGGTGATCTGCACGTCGACGCCGAGGGCGGCGAAGCTGGAGATCGTGGTGCGGAAGTTGCTGTTGTAGGGGCTTCCGCTGTTGAAGTGCGCCTGCAGGCCCACACAGTCGATCGGCACGCCGCGCGACTTGAAGTCGCGGACCATGTTGTAGACGCCCTGGGTCTTGGCCCAGGTCCAGTTGTCGATGTTGTAGTCGTTGTAGCAGAGCTTGGCGGCGGGGTCGGCGGCCCGCGCGGTGCGGAACGCCACCTCGATCCAGTCGTTGCCGGTGGCCTGCAGGTTGGACTGGCGGCGGCCGCCGTTGCTGTCGTCGAAGGCCTCGTTGACGACGTCCCAGGCGTAGATGTTGCCCCGGTAGTGGGCCATCACGCCGTTGATGTGGTCGATCATCGCCTGGCGCAGGGTGCTGCCGCTGAGGGACTGCATCCATCCGGGCTGCTGGGAGTGCCAGGCCAGCGTGTGGCCCCGGACCCGCTTGCCGTTCTGCCTGGCCCAGTTGAAGACCCGGTCACCGTTGGTGAAGTTGAACTGCCCCCGGTTCGGCTCGGTGGCGTCGATCTTCATCTCGTTCTCGGCCGTCACCATGTTGAACTCGGCGTTGGCGATCGAGGTGTACGCCGCCTCGCCGAGCTTGCCGGCGCTGATGGCGGTACCGAAATACCGGCCGCTCTGCGCGGCCGCCGCACCGAGCGTGCTCTCCGCGGCATTCGCGGAATTCGGTGCCGTCAGGAACGTGATCGCGCCGAGGACGCCGAGGGCGCCGGCGACCACGATCCGGAGTCCTTTGACGGTGCGCCGGGTTCCAGGTGGGGGTATGGCGTTCGTGCCCATGCCTGAGCCTCCATTAATGAATCGCGGAAAAAATGCGGGGACGCCCGCGGGATCGACGCCTCGCCCCATCACCAGGGAAACGCACACCACTAGGGCACCGCAGTAGGCGGTCCTCCTGCAGCCGCACCACCGACCTGGCAGGGGAGACCGCCCCAGGGATTGAGTGTGGAAACCCTGTCGAAATGTGTCAAGTCACCCCTGAAACTTTCGGCCATCCCGCACCCCGACCACGCCCCGCACAAGCCGCGATATCCATTTCAGCCCATGAAAATTACGTACTTCCACCCCCAGGAGGTCGAATAGCGACCGGTGAAACTTTCAGTACAATCCTTCATCGATCGACCCCCCCAACCCCCAAAAAGCCACCAGCCGTCCCCTGCCGTCAGCCGTCCCCTGCCGTCAGCCGTCCCCGGCCACCAGCCGTCCCCTGCCGTCAGCCGTCCCCGGCCGTCAGCCGTCTCCGGCCGCCCGCCGTCCCCGGCCGTCAGCTGTTCCCCGGCCCTCAAGGATGTTTCTCCCGGCGCCGGTACGGCGGGACGTTGTACGGCGAACCCGGCGCCGCCTAGCGGCGGACAACCCGGCTGTCTGCGGGCGCCCGGTGAAACGGTCATTGCGGTGGCGCGCTTCGCGCGAAGGCGCAAGGGCTGTGCTCATGCGGGGGACACCCCCGCGCCCCCGGGCCTGCCGGGCTCATGGTCTCTCCCTGTGATGGGGTGTCCCGGTGGAGCTGGGTGTAGCGCCGTACGGCGGCGCCGGGTTCGCCGTACAACGTCCCGCCGCTCCGGCGCCGAAAAGACGATCCGGTCGGTGAACGGGGGGATACGGGGTTGCGGGCCATTCCCGCCGGCGGTGCGGTCCCGTGGTGGGGGGTGATCTGGGGTGTGGTGGCGGGGAGGGCCGGGTTGCCGGGGCAGCCAACGTTGTCGAGGATGGCGGGACTCTACCCATCCCGCCCCTCCCTTAGGTTTCAGCGAGATGAACTCCTGTGTCCGGTTCCACCGAACCCCGGA
>NZ_JBHSRF010000080.1:0-42443 GCF_042658925.1 Sphaerisporangium aureirubrum | reverse complement strand
CTGGGGGGCGGCGGGGAGGGTGGGGGAGGCTTGGCGCCAGGCCTGGGCCACCGAGTGTTCGGCGTGTTCGGGGGTGGTGCGGCCGACCATCTGGTCGAGGATCTGCTGGGAGGTGGGGCGGCGGGACGGGTCCTTGGAGAGGGTGGCGAGCACCAGGGAGTGCAGCGCGGGTTCCAGGCCGAAGAGGGACGGTTCGGCGTTGAGGATCTGGTACACCACGGCGGGCAGCGCCTCGGCGGCGAACGGGGGCCGGCCGCTGGCGGCGAAGGCGACCAGGCACCCCCAGGAGAAGACGTCGCACGCGGGGGACACCGGCTCGCCGCGCAGCGTCTCGGGGGCCATGTACCGGGGCGTGCCCATGAGCTGGCCGGTGCCGGTGAGACCGCTCAGGGTGTCCATGGCACGGGCGATGCCGAAGTCGATCACCCGGGGCCCCACGGGGGAGAGCAGCACGTTGGACGGCTTCAGGTCCCGGTGCACGATGCCCGCGCTGTGGATGGCGGTCAGCGCGGTCGCCACCCCGACGGCGAGCGCGTCCAGGCTGGACCCCCGCATCGGGCCGCCGCTGCGCACCGCGTGGTCCAGGTCGGGCCCGTCCACGAACTCGGTGACCACGTACAGCTGGTCCCCGTCCAGGTCGGCGTCCAGGACCGCCGCCGTGCAGAAGCGGCGGACCCGGCGCGCCGACTCGGCCTCCCGCCGGAAGCGGGTGCGGAACTGCTCGTGACGGCTGTACTCCGGGTTGATCACCTTGATGGCGACCCGCTGCCCGGTGCCGTCCAGCCCGAGGTAGACCGTGCCCATCCCACCCCGGCCCAGTCGGCCGACCACCTGGTATCGGCCGATCTGGGAGGGCTCACCCGGACTTAGGTTGTTCACCACGTCGCCTAACCGCTATGCACCTGTTCGCGAGTGCCTACCTTATCGAGCCAGGCCGCACCCGGACGGGCACTCATTCGGCCGCGACGGCCTCCGGCGCGCCGGCCGGTGCGGAGGACGTCCGCGCGGCGACCAGCACGGGCCGTTCCACCAGCCGTACGGACGCACAGTCGCCGGGCGCGAGCCGCACGGCGTCGTGCCCCGGCAGGTCGGCCAGGAACTCGGTCTCCCCGACCCGCAGCCGCAGCCGCACCGACGCGCCGCGGAACGAGGAGGACACCACCAGCGCCGGACCGTCGCCGGACGGCGTGACCAGCACGGTCTCCGGCCGCACCAGCACGTCGACGTCCGGCGTCGAGGGCACCGCGCCGTGCACCGGCAGCCGCTGGCCGAGCACCTCGACCTCCGTCCCCGACAGCCGCCCGGGCAGGTGGTTCATGGTGCCGACGAACTCCGCCACGAACGGCGTCGCGGGCGTGTCGTACACCTCGGCTGGGGTGCCGGACTGCTCCAGCCGCCCGTCCTTGAGGACGGCCACGTGGTCGGCGATCGACAGCGCCTCCTCCTGGTCGTGCGTCACGAAGATCGTCGTGATGCCCAGGTTCTGCTGCAGCCGCCGGATCTCCTCGCGCAGCGAGACCCGCACCTTGGCGTCCAGCGCCGACAGCGGCTCGTCCAGCAGCAGCACCCGCGGCTCCAGCGCCAGCGCCCGGGCCAGCGCGACCCGCTGCTGCTGCCCGCCGGACATCTGGTGCGGGTACCGGTCGCCGTGCACGGGCAGCCCGACCAGTTCCAGCAGCTCGGCGGCCCGCGCGTGCCGCTTGGCGGCGGGCACCTTGCGCACCCGCATGCCGAACGCCACGTTGTCGCGCGCGTTGAGGTTGGGGAACAGGCTGTAGGACTGGAACACCATCCCGGCGTCGCGCCGGTTGGCCGGCACGTGGGTGATGTCGTCGCCGTCGACGAGCACGGCCCCCTGGTCGGGGGTCTCGAAGCCCGCGACGCAGCGCAGCGCCGTCGTCTTGCCGCACCCGGACGGCCCGAGCAGGGCGATCAGCTCACCCGGCGCGACCGTCAGGTCCAGCCCGTCGAGGGCCGTGGTGGCGCCGAACGCGCGGCGCAGCCCCCGGAACTCCACCCGAGCCCCGTTCACGATTCGCTCCTTCTATTGGTTCCCGCGGTGGAAAGGACGAGCAGCAGCAGCCAGGTCAGCAGCAGGCTGAAGATGGACACGGCGACCGACATGGCGGCGTTCGACCCGGAGATGGTGACGATCCACACCGAGAACGGCTGGAAGCCGAGCAGCCGCGCCACCGTGTACTCGCCCAGCACCAGCGCCAGGGTGAGGAACGACGCGCTGGCGAGGCCGGACTTCAGGTTGGGTACGATGACCCGCAGCAGCACCTGCGGCCAGGACGCCCCGCAGTTGCGCGCGGCCTCCACCAGCGTGCGGACGTCCATCGCGCCGAGCCCGGCGTCCAGCGCGCGGTATACGAACGGCAGCGCCAGCACGACGTACGCGACGACCAGCACGACCGGGAACGTGGGGTTCTGGATCGCGATCATCGTCTGGTAGAACGGCGTGGTCGCGAGGTAGTCCGGCCCCCAGCGCAGCACGGTGCTGATCCCGGCCACGAAGGTGATGGGCGGCACCACCAGCGGCAGGGTGCACAGCACCTCCATCACCGGCCGCAGCCTCGGCGCGCTGAGCCGTACGGCCAGCATCGCGGGCAGCGTCAGGGCCAGCACCACCACGATGGTCGCGGCGGCCAGGCCGAGCGACAGCAGCAGGCTCGCGCCGAAGCCCTCGGCGTCGAAGATCTCCAGGTAGGCGTCCAGCGTGAACCCCTGGACGGGGTCGTTCACGGTGAACACGAACGAGGCCAGCAGCGGCACCACGAAGTACAGCGCGGCCAGCGCGAGCACGATGCCGCGCCAGACGCGCACCCGGCGGGGCCGCCCGCCCCGCCCGGCGGGGGCGGTGACCTCGGGCAGGACGGTGGGGGTCAGCGCAGCCATCGCGCGCTCCTGCGCTGGAGGGGAAGGTAGACGGCCATGACCAGGCCGGCCACCACGATCATGTCGAAGCTGAGGGCGAGCGCCACGTTCTCGTGGCCGATCAGCACGTTGCCGGTCAGGGCGTCCGCGATCTGCAGGGTGACCAGCGGCACCACCGTGCCCACCATGGCGGCGGCGGTGGCGTACGCGGCGAAGGCCCCGCCGAACAGCAGGACCACGCCGCCGAGCAGCGACGGGGTGAGCACCGGGATGCCGACGTACCGCCAGAACTGCCAGGCCGAGGCCCCGTTGTTGCGGGCCGCCTCGCGCCACTGGGGACGCAGGCCGTCCAGCGCGGGCACGACGACCAGCACCATCAGCGGGATGGAGAAGTAGAGGTACACCAGGGCGAGGCCCCAGAAGCTGTAGAGGCTCCAGCCGATGCCGTCCAGCCCGAGGCCGCGGGTCAGGACGCCGGAGTTGCCGAGGGTGGCGATCCAGGCGAAGGCCAGCGGGACGCCGCCGAAGTTGGCGAGCACCCCGGACGCGGTCAGCACGGCCTCGCGCAGCGCGCGGTGCCGGGAGGTCACGATGGCCTGGGCGAGGAACGTGCCGAGCACCGCGCCCACCACGGCGACCAGCGCGGACAGCTTGACGCTGCCGAGCAGGGAGGTGAGGTAGGCCCCCTGGAGGGACTCGGTGAGGTTGGCCGTGGTGAGGGAGCCCTCGGAGGTGAACGCCCCGCCGAGCAGGGCGACGGCCGGGATCCCGAAGGCGAGCCCGATGAAGATCAGTAGAGGGAGCGCGGCCGCCCAGCCGGGCGAGCGCGGGCGCCCCCGGCCGCCCCGGGCCGGTGTGGTCCGGGGCAGGCGGGCGGGCGCCGTCGAGGATGTCTCGGTCATGGCGTCGTTGCCGGGTGCGTCAAGATCAGCCGGAGACCGCGGCGCCCCAGCCGGTGGCCAGGACCTCCTTGGCCTTGGTGACCTGGGCGTCGGTCGGGAACTCGGGCGTGCCCTCGACCGCGGGCAGCTTGGCGACCAGCGCGGCGTCGGCCGTGCCGTCGGTCTGCATGGCGGGCAGCAGCACCGCGCGGGCGTAGCCCTTCAGCCACAGGTTCTGGCCCTCGGGGCTGTACAGGAACTCCTCCCACAGGCGCGCGGCGGCGGGGTGCGGGGCGTCCTTGTTGATCGCCTGGGCGTAGAACTGGGCGTACTTGCCGTCGCTCGGGACCGCGACCTTCCAGTCGACGCCCTTGCTGACGAACTCGTCGGTGTAGCCGGCGTTGAGGTAGTCCCAGTCGATGCTGATCGGGGTCTCGCCGCTCTGCACGGTGGCCGGGGTCGACTCGACGGGGTTGAAGTTGCCCGTGTCCTTCAGCTTCTTGAAGAAGTCGATGCCGGGCTGGATGTCGTCGAAGTTGCCGCCGTTGGCCAGCGACGCGGCGTACACGCCCGCGAACGCGGCGCCCGCCTTGGTGGGGTTGCCGTTCAGCGCGACCTTGCCCTTGTACTCGGGCTTGAGCAGGTCGGCGAAGGTCTGCGGGCAGTTCTCCACCTTCTTGGCGTCGCACCCGATGGAGACGTAGCCTCCGTAGTCGTTGTACCAGGTGCCGCTCGCGTCCTTCTGGCCCTCGGGGATCTTGTCCCAGCTCTGCACCTTGTACGGTGCGAACAGGCCTTCCGCCGCGCCGCTGAGCGCGAAGGCGGTGCCGAGGTCGAGGACGTCGGGGGCGCGGTCCTGGCCCTTGCGGGTCTTGACGGCGTTGATCTCGTCCTGGCTGGAACCGTCGGGGTTCTCGCTGTTGACCTTGATGCCGTACTTGGTGGAGAACGCCGA
Organism: Sphaerisporangium aureirubrum; assembly: GCF_042658925.1. NCBI lineage: Bacteria > Bacillati > Actinomycetota > Actinomycetes > Streptosporangiales > Streptosporangiaceae > Sphaerisporangium > Sphaerisporangium aureirubrum. The sequence continues at coordinate 37,730 of NZ_JBHSRF010000080.1, read as the reverse complement.
GATGATCTCGCCGTAGTTGGCCCAGTTCGGCGGGAGGGCGATGACGTTGAGCTGTCCCTCCTTCTTGGCCGCTTCGACCAGCTTGTCCAGGCCGCCGAGGTCGGCGGCGGAGGTGGCCGTCTTGGCGGCGGAGGCGGCGCCGCCGGCGTCACCGGAACCGGCGGTCGGGGCGGCGCCGCAGGCGGCACCAAGGGAAGTGGCGACGGTAAGGGCGGCCGCCAGGCCGACGATACGCGTACGGGGTGAATGCACGTTTAGCTCCCGCTATCTGATGGTATGGGGGAAAGTTACGCGACCCCGGACAATAAATAGTGTCTAGTCCGCTGCGTTCCGGTGTAGTTGTGTGAACGAACACTGATGTGATCGTCACAGTCAAGGCCGTGCCACGCATCCCTGCGATCACCAGGCACGTTACCGCAGCATGTCCGGCTCGTCCGGATTTGCCTCCGGGGTGCTGGGAACGTATGTTCGAACCAGCACCGCCCGTCTTCCCCCGGGTGTTCAGTTCCGAAGGCCCCAGGGAGAAGATCCGCCTTGAGCAGAATCTACGGCGATCCCATCGAGGTGTGGACGCGAGACGGCGAGCCCGCCCGCTTCGTCTGGCGGGACCGGCTGTACGTCGTGCGCCGCGTCCTCGACCACTGGGTGACCTCCCGCGAGTGGTGGCGGATCGCGGAGAGCGACCCCGGCGAGCGGCGTTTCTGGCGGGTCGAGGCCAGCCCCGGCGGCGACACCGGCACCTACGAGCTGCGGTTCGACACCGCGAGCGGGGGCTGGCTGATGCTGAGGGCGTGGGACTGATGTTCCCCCACCTGCACGTCGCCTCCGCCTACTCGCTGCGGTACGGCTCGGCGTTCCCCGCCGCCCTGGCGGCGCGCGCCGCGGCGCACGGCATGGACGTCCTCGCGCTGACCGACCGCGACGGCATGTACGGCGCGGTCAAACACGTCCAGGCGTGCGCCGAGGCGGGCCTGCGTCCCGTCGTCGGCGTCGACTTCGCGCTGGACCGGCCCGGCGAGGACGCCTGCCGGGTGACCGTCCTGGCCAGGGCCGCCGGGTGGGCCCACCTGTGCCGCCTTACCGCCGACGCCCACCGGGCGGGGGAGCGGGGCGAGCCCCGGGTGACCCGCGAGATGATCGCCCGGCACGCCGGCGAGCTGGTGGTCATGCTCGGCCCGAGGTCCGACGTGGGCCGGGCGGTGGCCGAGCGCCGCGACCGGCGGGCGCACGAGCTGCTCACGGACTGGCGGGCCGCCGTCCCCGACCTCGTGGTCGAGGTGGTCGACCACTACGGGCAGCGGGACACGAGCGTCGCCCGGCGCATGCTGGCCCTCGCCGGGCCGGCGGGCGTGCCGGCCGTGCTGACCAACGCGGTGCGCCACCTGGACCCGGGGGACTACCGGGTGGGGGACGTGCTGGACGCGGCGCGCAAGCTCGTGCCGCTGCACCCCCGGCACCTGGAGCACTCCGCCGCGCACGCCTACCTCAAGGACGGCAAGGAGATGGCGCTGATGGCGTCGCGCGTCTGCGGCGACGACGGCCGCGCGCGCGACCTGCTCGCCGCCACCCGCCGGGTCGCCGAGCGCTGCGTGCTGGACCCTCTGGAGGTCCTCGCGCTGGTCGGCGACCCGCAGCGGCTGCACCTGCCCGAGGTGGACGGCGACCCCGTGCCGCTGCTGCGCTCGCGCTGCGAGGAGAGGCTGGCGTGGCGCGGGATGGAACGATCCAGGGACGCCAGGGAGCGGCTGGAGGCGGAGCTGGCGGTGATCGAGCGGAAGCGGCTGTCCGGATATTTCATCGTCGTGGCCGGGATCACGGACATGATCCGCGAGATGGGCGTGCGCTGCGCCATCCGCGGCTCCGGCGCGGGCAGCCTCGTCACCCACCTGCTGCGCATCGGCGAGGTCAACCCCCTCGACCACGGCCTCCTCATGGAGCGCTTCCTGTGCGACAGCCGCCGAGGGCTGCCGGACATCGACGTGGACGTGGAGTCGGCGCGGCGGCTGGACTGCTACCGGGCCATCCTCGACCGGTACGGCGAGAGCCGCGTCGCGTGCGTGTCCATGATGGAGACCTACCGGGCCCGCAGCGCCATCCGCGACGTCGGGGCCGCCATGGGCCTGCCGCCGCACGAGATCGACACCATCGCCAAGGCGTTCCCGCACGTCCGGGCCCGGCAGATCCGCACCGCCCTGACGGATCTGCCGGAACTGCGCGGCAGCGGCCTGAACGACCGGGCCCTGACCACCATGTTCCGGCTGGCGGAGAAGCTCGACGGCCTGCCCCGGCACATCGCCCTGCACCCCTGCGGCGTCCTGGTCGGCAACGCCGGGCTGCGCGACCGCACGCCGGTGGAGCGCAGCCTGCTGGAGTTCCCCATGAGCCAGTTCGACAAGGACGACGTGGAGGAACTCGGCCTGCTCAAGCTGGACGTGCTCGGCGTGCGCATGCAGTCCGCCATGGCGTACACGCTGAGCGAGATCGAGCGGGTGGACGGCGTGGACGTCGACCTGGAGCGGGGCGTGCCCCGGGACGACACCCCCACCTACGACATGATCCGCACCGGGCGCACGCTCGGCTGCTTCCAGATCGAGTCCCCCGGCCAGCGCGAACTGGTCGCCAAGCTGGAACCCCGGGTGCTGCACGACCTGATCGTGGACATCTCGCTGTTCCGCCCCGGACCGGTCAACTCCGACATGGTGACCCCCTACCTGGAGGCCCGGCACGGCTGGCGCGAGCCGTCCTACCCCCACCCCCGGCTGCGCGACGCGCTGGCCGAGACGCACGGCGTGGTCGTCTTCCACGAGCAGGTGCTGCGCATCATCGACGTCATGACCGGCTGCGGCCTGTCGGAGGCCGAGAGCATCCGCCGCAAGCTGGGCGACTCCTCCGCCAGGGCGGGGGTCATGGTGTGGTGGGAGAGCAACGTGCTGCCCGAGTACGACCGCGCCACCACCGACCACGCCTGGCACATCCTCGACGCCTTCGGCTCCTTCGGCTTCTGCAAGGCCCACGCCGCCGCGTTCGCCCTGCCCACCTACCAGTCGGCCTGGCTCAAACGCCACCACACCGCCGCGTTCTTCGCCGGCGTCCTCACCCACGAGCCCGGCATGTACCCGAGCCGCGTCCTGCTGGACGACGCCCGCCGCTCCGGCGTCGCCATCCTCCCCCTGGACGTCAACCACTCCGCCCGCCACTGGCGCGTCGAACGCCACCTCTCCCCGGTCCCCCCCGAGGGCCCGGCCGCGCCTGGGGACTCCGCCGCGCCTGGGGACTCCGCCAGGCCGGGGGGTTCCGTCACGTCCGGGGACTCCGCAGCGCCGCAGGCCTCAGGACCGTCCGAGGGCGACCTGGACCGCATCGGCCACGGCTACGGCCTGCGCGTCCCCCTCTCTTCGGTCAAAGGCATCAGCGAGGCCGAGATCGACCGCATGGTCGCCGGCCGCCCGTACACCTCCCTCGCCGACTTCTGGGCCCGCGCCCGCCCCTCCCGCCCCGTCGCCGAGCGCATCGTGGAGGTCGGCGGCCTGGACGCACTGCACGACGTCCACCCCGGCGGCCCCCGCTGGCGCCCCGGCAGGCTGACCCGCCGCGACCTGGTCGCCCACGTCGGCACCCTGGACCGCGCCTCCGCCGCCGGCACCGTCACCGCCGCGCGGGCGGCGGCCGTGCAGATCCCCATGGCCTTCACCGAGCGCATCGAACCCGGCGAGTTCCCCGAGATGACCGAGGCCGAGGCCGTCCAGGCGGAGCTGGAGATCCTCGGCATGGACGTCAGCCACCACATCCTGGCGTTCCACCGCGAGCTCCTGGACGCCGCCGGCGTCGTCAGGTCCCACGAACTGCCCGGCATGCGCAACGGCGCCGAGATCCTGGTGGCCGGCGTCAAGGTCGCCACCCAGACCCCCGCCGTCCGCTCCGGCCAGCGCGTCATCTTCACCACCCTGGACGACTCCACCGGCCCCATCGACTTGACCTTCTTCGAGTCCGTCCAGGGCCACTGCGCCGCCACCGTCTTCAGCTCCTGGCTCCTGCTCGCCAAGGGCGTCGTCCGCCGCGTGGGCCGCGCCGTCACCCTGCGCGCCCTGGACTGCTGGAACCTCGTGGACCTCGACGAACTCTGGCGCACCCAAGGCCCCGAAAACCTACGCGACCTCCTCCTCACCCCCCGCCCCACCACCCCAGGCGTCACCGCCACCCCCCTCAAGTACGCCAACGGCTACCGCATCTCCCCCTACGCCGACAACGGCCCCCCCGCCGGCATCCGCACCCCCCCGAAGAAGCTCTGGCACACCAGCCCCGGCAGCTCGGGCCCAACAGGCCGGTAGCCATTGCATGCTAAATTGCATGCAGTCCGCATGCTAGGGTGGTGGTATGGGAACCATGCAGATACGCGACGTCCCGGACGCGACCGAACGAACCCTCAAGGCCCGGGCGGAGCGTGAAGGCAAGTCGCTGACGGCTTATGTGCGGGACCTGCTGAATGAGGAAGCGGCCACTCCGACGCTGGACGAGGTGATGGCCAGGATCGCCGCTGATGAGCCGGTGCCATATGACCCGGACTTCGTTCGCGAGACGATGCGTGAGGGCCGTCGGTGACCCTTGTCGTAGACGCCTCCATCGTCTTCCGTCTTCTGGCCAACGTGAAGGGTGATGATCTTCTTCGCCAACGGCTCACCCGTAAGCTGCATGCTCCGGCATTGATCGACGTCGAGATCGCTTCAGTCGTGCGCGGGCACGTCATCACGAGCAAGCCCGAGGTGCGTATCACCGAGACGCGCGCTCGCACGATGCTGGACCGGTACGCGCAGCTCAAGATTGTCCGGCACTCGATGCTCCAATTGCAGCCACGGGTGTTGGAGCTCCGCAACAACCTCAACGCCTACGACGGCATGTACGTGGCGCTCGCCGAGCTGCTGGAGGTGCCGTTGCTCACCGACGACGCCAAATTCGCCGGTGCGACAGGGCACCGAGCGGAGATACATCGCTACCCACCACCGTTGACGTAGTACCCGCGCGGCGAATCTCTTTGCGGATTCCGTGCCATCGCAGCAGGTCGGACAATTCAAATAAATCACAATCGGCTAGCCCTGCCCGGAACGTATGGGCATGCATGGTTTCCTGATGCTTGTGGCGGAGGACGTGGGTACGGTGGTCGCCGGGCGGTATCGGCTGGTGCGGCTGCTCGGTGAAGGTGGGATGGGGTCCGCGTGGCAGGCCGTGGACGAGCGGTTGCGGCGGAATGTGGCGATCAAGCAGTTGAGGATGCCGCCGGGGATGCGGCAGGAGGCGCGGGACCAGCTGGTGGCGCGGGTGGAGCGTGAGGCGCAGGCGGCCGGCGGGCTGCGTCATCGCGGGATCATCACGGTGTACGACCAGATCACCGACGAGCGGGGGCTGCCCTGGATCGTCATGGAGCTCATCTCGGGCCGCTCCCTGAACGAGCTGGTGGACGAGGGCGGGCGGCTGTCCCTGGAGTGGGTCGCGCGCATCGGCGCCGAGGTGGCGTCCGCGCTGGCCGCCGCGCACGCCGCGGGCATCGTACACCGCGACGTCAAACCAGCCAACATCCTGCTCGAAGGCGACCGTGTCGTGCTCACCGACTTCGGCATCGCCTCGCTGGAGGGCGACACCACGCTCACCCCCACCGGGGTCGTCATCGGCACCCCCGCCTACATGGCCCCCGAGCAGATCGACGGCAAGGAGGCGACCGCCGCCTCCGACATGTGGTCCCTCGGCGCCACCCTCTACACGGCCGCCGAGGGCCGCCCGCCGTTCAGCGGCCCGACGACCGCCGCGCTGCTGATGGCGGTCAGCCGTGGCAAGCCCGCGCCGATGGTGCACGCTGGAGCGTTACAACCGTTGTTACGCGAGCTGATGAGCAAGAACCCCGACGCCCGTCCCACCGCCTCCCGCGCCGCCACCGCCCTGCTCCGGCCCGCCGCCGCGCCCACCAGGCCCCAGACCCGCAGACCCACCCGGTCCACGCGCCCGGCCCGTGAACCCCTCCGGATGCCGCCCCTGACCCGCCGGCGCCTGCTCATCGGCCTCGGCGCGGGTCTGGTCGGCGCCGTCCCCGTGGCCTACTTCCTCACCCGCGACGGGACTCCGAGCTGGGACGCTCCCACCTCGCTCGGCCCCGCGCTTCCCGGGCACGGCGAGGAGATCCTGACGCTGGGGTTCGGCTCCGACGGCGCGACCCTGGTGAGCGCCAGCGGCGACGACGTCGTGCGGTGGTGGAAGGCCGACACCCGCGCCCCCATCGGCCGGCCGCTGACCACCGGCGCCGGTTCCCTCTTCTCGATGGTGCTCAGCCACGACGCCACGTGCATGGCCGTCGCCGGCAACGAGGGGACGGGAGACGCCGCGGCCTACAAGTTGCGGTTGTGGGACATGACCACCCGCAAGGCCAAGGGCGAGATCTCCCTCCAGGATCCCGGTGACTACCCCCGGCAGATGGTGTTCAGCGCGGACGGCAAGACCCTGGCCGTGTTCCACCACTACGACTTCCAGATCCGTCTGTACGACACGGCGACCCTCAAGCAGCTCGCGGAGTTCGCGCGCAAGGGCAACGACGCCGACGGCATGGCGATGAGCCGGGACGGCAAGATGATCGCCACCTCCAGCGAGGTGGGCAACGCGAGTGAGCTGCAACTGTGGGACGTCACCACGCGCGTCCCGGTCGAGCCGGCCCTCAAGTACCCGAGGCGGACGTTCGCCCTCGGGTACAGCCCCGACGGCATGCTCCTCGCCGCCGGCGACGCCAACGGCACGGTGTCGCTGTGGGATCCGAACACCAGCACCCTGATCGGCTCGCTGCCCAGACGCCACGCGGGAAGCATCAACACGCTGGCCTTCAGCCGGGACGGCGCCGTCCTGGCCACCGGCGGCGCCGACAAGAAGGTCTGGCTGTGGGACGTGTCGTCCCGCCGGTCGTTCGCCAAAGCCATCGAGCAGTCCGACGGCATCACCGCGCTGGCCTTCAACCCCGGCGGCACCGTCCTCGCCGTCGGCGCCGCGGACGGGAAAGTCCAGCTGTGGCGGTCCTGAACGCCTTCTGACGCGGGTGAGGTGGCCGGGATGGCGGTGGGCGCCGAAGAACAGATGCGGGCCGGTATCCGGGCCAGGGTCGCGGGCGGCTTCTGGAAGATGTCCCCCTACGCGGTGCTGGCGGTGCTCTGCGCCAGTGCCCTCGGCCCGGTGGTGGCGGCCGGGGCCGGCGGGGCGGCCGTGGCCGGGCTCGGGCTGGCCGCCGGGGTCGGGACCAACCTGCTGAGCGAGATGGTCGGCAGGTCGGTCGAGGCGATGCGGCGGCGAGGACGGGAGCCGTCCGGCCCGGAGGTGGAGAGTGAGCTCGCCGGAAGGCTCACGGCGGCCCTCGAAGGAGTGGACGCGGCCGGGCTGCGGGCGGAGATCGCGGCGGTGCTGCGGGAGATCGGCGCGGCGGGGGTGGCCCTGGAGGCGGCGGTCGAGAGCGGCGACCAGGCGATCCAGCGGCAGATCACCTCGGCGTTCGCGGAGCTCGGAGAGGAGCTGGACGAGTTCCGGTTCCTGATCACCGGGGTCGGGGAGAAGGCGGCCGAGATCCAGGAGATCCTGCACCGGCAGGACGCCGAGCGCCGCTTCGACCGGGACCGGATGCGGGAGCAGTCGATGCAGCTCACGCTGATCCGCGAGGACCTCGCCGTCATCGGGCGGCGCCGCCGGGGGGAGCGGGCCGGGCCGCGTGCCGTCCGGGAGGGATGCCCGTACCGGGGGCTGCTTCCGTTCCAGGAAGACCACGCGGAGGTGTTCCACGGGCGCGAGCTGATGACCGCCAAGCTGCTCGGGAAGGTCGCGGAGCGGCTGGGACGGCCGAGCCTGGTGACGGTGACCGGGGCCTCGGGGGCGGGCAAGTCGTCGCTGATCCGCGCGGGGTTGCTGCCGGGGCTGGCCAAGGGGCTGCTGCCGGGGTCCGGGCGGTGGGCGAGCATCGTGGTCACCCCCGGGCGGGACCCGCTGGAGGAGCTCGCGGCCCACCTGTCGGCGCTCGGCGGGACGGACGCGGCGACGCTGGCGCGCTCGCTGGCCGGGGACCCCGGCCGCGCGCACCTAGCCGTACGGCAGGCCGTCCTGGCGCGGGGCGCCGACCGGCTGGTGATCGTGGTGGACCAGTTCGAGGAGATCTTCACCCTCGGCGGCGACGCCGGGCGGCGCGAGGCGTTCGTCACGGCGCTCGCCGCGGCCGCGTCCGTCCCGCCGGAGGACCCCGGGGCGCTGGTGGTCCTGGCGGTGCGGGGTGACTACGTCGACCGGTGCGCCGCCCATCCGGTGCTGGTCGAGGCCCTTCAGGAGGGCCAGTTCGTGGTCGGGCCGATGACCGGCGACGAACTGCGCCGCGCCGTCACCGGCCCGGCCGCGGCGGCGGGCCTGAAGATCGAGAACGGGCTGGCCGAGACCGTGCTGGCCGAGCTCGGAACCGAGGGGCGGGCGGCCGGGGTGCTGCCGCTGTTGTCCCAGGCCATGCTGCTGACCTGGGAGAACCGCGAGGGAGACCTGCTGACCCTGCGCGGGTACGGCAGGGCGGGCGGCGTCCGTCACGCCGTGCAGTCCAGCGCCGACGCCGTCTACGACGCCCTGCCGGCGCACCGCCAGGCCGTTGCCCGCGAGGTCTTCCAGCGCATGACCGTCGTCTCCGGCGACGGCCGCGCCACCCGCCGCCCGGTGGCCCGCGACGACCTGTACGGCCACGCCGCCCCCGGCCGCCGCGCCGACGTCGACGCGGTGCTGGAGGCGTTCACCGCCAAACGCCTCCTGGTCCTCGGCGACCGCGTCGCCGAGATCGCCCACGACGCGCTGCTGCACGCCTGGCCCCGCCTGCGCGGCTGGCTCCAGGAGGACCAGGCCGGCCAGATCCTCTACCACCAGTTCCTCGACGACGCCCGCGACTGGGCGGACCACGGCCGCGACCCGTCCTTCCTGTACCGGGGCACCCGCCTGGCGGCGGTCCGGCAGGAACGCGAGCGGTGGGCGGCCGCGCCGGAGAACTATCCGCCGCCGGCCGCGGTGCCGAGCGAGTTCCTGGGGATGAGCGAACGGGCCGAGGTCCAGCGGCAACGCAACCGCTGGCTGACGGTGGTGGCGCTCGTCCTGGCCCTCGTCGTCTCCCTCGCCGGGACGCTGGTCGCCACCAACGCCGCCGGCCGCGCGGGCGCGGAAAGCCTGCGTGCCCTGTCCCGGCAACTCGCCTCCGACAGCGCCTGGGTGGGGGCGTTCGACCCCGCGGCCTCCCAGCTCCTCGCCGTCGCCGCCTGGCGCACGGCCCCCACCGCCGAGGCCCGCCTCAGCCTGCTGAACGCCCTCGCCAGCCCGGCCCGCGGCGCGCTCACCGGCCACACCGGCGCCGTCAACGGCATCGTGTTCGGCCCCGACGGCCGGACCCTCGCCAGCACCGCCCAGGACGGCACGGTCCGCCTCTGGGACACGGCGGCCCGCCGCCCGCTGGGGCGGCCGATGGTCAGCAGATCCGGCACCGGCTACGACCTGGCCTTCAGTCCGGACGGACGCATGCTGGCCACCGCCGGACTCCCGCACATCCAGTTGTGGGACACCGCGACCCAGCGCCCTCTCGGCGAGCCGCTGTCCGGCCACGCGGACGCGGTGTACGAGGTGGCGTTCAGTCCCGACGGCCGGACCCTGGTCAGTGGCGGCAATGACGGCACCGCCCGGTTGTGGGACCCGGTGACCCGCCGCCCGATAGGTAAGCCCCTGACCGGTCACAAGGGGGGCGTGCATCCGTTCTTCAGCCCGGACGGGGGCGTGCTGGCCACCTACGGCGACGAGGACACCATCCGGTTGTGGCGGATGCCGTACGGCCGCCCCATCGGCCGTCCCCTCAACGGCCACACCGACGCCATCCAGCAGCTCGCGTTCAGCCCGGACGGAAGGCTCATGGCCACGGCCGGCAACGACACCACGATCCGGTTGTGGGACACGGCGACCGGCCGACCCTCCGGCACCCCGCTCGCCGGCCACGGCGCGGCCGTCTACCAGATGGCCTTCAGCCCGGACGGCCGCACGCTGGTCAGCGCCGACAGCGAAGGTGTCATCCGCCTGTGGGACCCCGCCGCCCGCCGCCTCATCGGTGAGCCGTCCATCGGTCACACCGGCGCCGTGCACGCCATGGCGATCAGCCCCGACGGCGCCACGCTGGCGACGTCCGGTGTGGACCACACGATCAGGCTGTGGGAGATGAGCACCGGCCGGTCGGTCAGCCGTCCCCTGGTCGGGCACACGGGCCCGGTGAACCGGGTGGTCTTCGGCCGGGACGGCACGCTCGCCAGCACGGGGGAGGACCGCACGATCCGGCTGTGGAAGGTCGCCACCGGGCGCCGGGTGGGGGAACCGGCCACCGGCTACCTCGGCACCGTGCAGGCCGTCGGGTTCAAGGACGGCAGGCTGCTCACCGCGGAGGAGTCCGGCGCCGTCGAATCGTGGGACCTCGCCACCGGCCGCTCGTCCGGCCGGATCACCCTGGGCGCCGGGGCCCTCCCCAGCGGCTTCGACGCCACCGGCACCGTGGTGGTCACCCTCGGCGGCTCGCAGCTCAGCGAGATCCGGCTGTGGGACACCGCCACGGGCCGGCCGATCGGACCGCCGATGACCGGTCACCGCGGAACGGTCATCCAGGTCGTCCTCAGCCCGGACCGCAAGCTCGTGGCCTCCCGCGGAGACGACAACACGGTCCGCGTCTGGGACACCGCCACCGGCCGTCCGGTCAACCCGCGGGTGCCGTACATCGCCGGGGCGTCCGACCCGATCGCCTTCGGCCCGGACGGCAGGACGCTGGCCGGTGGCGGCCGGGTGTCCCTGGTGGACGCGCGGTCGGGATGGCGGAGGGCCGGGCCGCTCATCGGAGCGGGAGGCGCCCCCGCCCCGCAGATCGCCTTCAACCGGACCGGGACGCGACTCGCCGCCGGGCAGGAGGACGGCACGGTGCGGTTGTGGGACCCGGCCACCGGCCGCGCGGTCGGGCCCCCGCTGACCGGTCACACCGGCACGGTGAACCACCTCGCGTTCAGTCCCGACGGGTCGAGACTGGCCAGCGCGGGGGAGGACGACGTCGTCCGGCTGTGGGACGCGGTCAACGGCCGGGCCGTGGGGCAACCGCTGATCGGCCACACCGAGCCGGTGTGGCAGGTCGCCTTCAGCCCGGACGGCTCGCTGCTCGCCAGCGGCGCTGCGGACGGCACGGTCCGGCTGTGGGACGTCGCCACCGGCCGTCCCGTCGGGGAACCCCGCGTCGGCCACACCGACGCGGTGTACCGGCTCCTGTTCAGCCCGGACGGGACCACGCTGGCCGGCGTCGGCAACGGCATCGCCTCGACGTGGGACGTCGCCGTGCCCGCCGACCCGGCCGCCGCCGTCTGCGCCATCGCCGGGCGCACCTTCACGCCGCAGGAATGGACGCACTACCTGCGCGACGAGCCGTACCGGAAGATCTGCTAGTCCCCGGCCGGGTAGGTGTGCCGGGGCAGCGCCCGCAAGGCCGGCAGCAGCTTGAGGCGCGGTGCCAGGCCGGAGGGGCGGGTGCTCCACTTGGCGACGGTGACCTCGCGGACCGTCGCGGCACACAGCACGGCGGCCAGGACCGCCACGGCCAGCTCCGTGGGGCCGAGGCCGGTCAGCGCGCGGCCCTGGGAGGTCTCGCCGATCGGCAGCCGTATCGCGATCAGGAACAGCGTGGCCAGCCAGCAGGCCCACCACGCGGCCAGCAGTGCCAGCCACGACCCGCGGCGGCTGTCCCGCACGCCGGTGGCGTCCGCGCGCAGGGAGTGCAGGAGCAGGGCCGGGGCGGCGAGGTTCAGCACGGGCACGAACCACGCGATGGCGATCATCCCGGGTGTGGCGCCGGCCCGGCGCAGCCAGCTGAAGTACGAGCATCCGGCGGCGATGGTGGCCGCCACCACCAGCAGCATCAGCACGGCGAACCACGTCACCGCGCCGACCATGGCCTGCGTCTCCGGGGCACGCGGATCTGTGCCGAGCACCGCGACCTGGTGGGCGAGCTGCCTGCCCCTGGCCTCCTCGAAGACGACCAGGCAGGCCAAGGTGGCGATCTGAGCGGCGAGCGCCAGGTAGACGCCCATCGCCGCCCTGCCCAGTGCGGACCGCGCGTAGCGCATGTCAATCTCCCCTCGGCATGCGCGGCACAGCCATCCGGCCCACGGTGACGTGACGCGACGCCTGCTCGGACTTGTATCCAGTCCGCGATCCCCCTAATCGACCCTCCGGCCCAGAAGATCCCCCTTATCCCGGACCCGTCCGGACATGCGGGTAAGCCGAGGGCGTAACCCCGCTGGAACCGCCGCCGACCTGGGCTAACACCTGGATTATTGATATTGGATATGGAATGCCCGATACCTGGCTCACTACCATGGGCCAAATGTTGATCCGGGCACACGTCAACGGAATCGGGCTCGCCTACTGGATGGAAGGCACGACCGGCTCACCCCTGGTCCTGCTGCACGGCCGCACCGCCACCCACGCCGACTGGGGCGACTCGATCGCCCGCTTCGCCGCCCGCCACCGCGTGTTCGCCGTGGACCTGCGCGGCCACGGCGCCAGCGAGTACGCCGGCGACTACCGCTTCCCGGTGATGGCCGAGGACGTCCGCGCCCTCCTGGACCACCTCAAACTCGACCGCGCCTCCGTCGTCGGCCACTCCCTGGGCGGCGTGGTCGCCTACCACCTCGCCATGACCCACCCCCACCGCCTGGACCGGATGGTCCTGGAAGACCCCCCGCCCCCCTTCCCGATGACCCGCCCCCCGGTCCAGGAAGACGATTCCAAGGGCTTCGACTGGCAGATGGTCCACCAGACCGAGAGCCAGTTCACCACCCCCGACCCCACCTGGCGAGACTCCCTCAAGCAGATAACCACCCCCACCCTCATCCTCTCCGGCGGCCCCAAAAGCCACGTAAGACCCGAACCCCTGGCCACCCTCATCCCCACCGCCCACCTACAAACCCTCGACACCGGCCACCTGATCCACACCACCGACCCAAATGGCTTCCACACCGCCGTAGACCCCTTCCTCCACCCCTGACCCCTCCACTTGGCCCCCTCCACTTGGGCCCCCCTCCACTTGGGCCCCCTCCATCCCTGACCCCCACCTGTCCCGCCGTCGCGCAGTCCGCAGGACGAGCCGTACGGCGCCGGCATCTCGTCGCCGCTCCCCGAGGAACACCTACCGGCGCCGGGTCGGCGAGTCGTGGTACGGCGAAGTCGGCGCCGCCGTGCGGCGATCAACCTGTGGTGGGTGCGGCGCCAGGTGAAATGGTCCTTGCCGGAGGGCGCGCTTCGCGCGGAAGCCGCAAGGGCTGTGCTCATGCGGGGGACACCCCCGCGCCCCCGGGCCTGCCGGGCTCACCCTGCTCCACCGCGACGCGTTCCGATGGGCCGGTTCCCCGCCGTACGGTGGCGCCGTGTTCGCCGTACCACGACTCGCCGACCCGGCGCCGGTAGGACGAGTTCCGATGAGGTGCTGGGGCTTCGGCGGCATCGCCGCATGACGAGCGACCCGCGACGTGCGCGGTGCCGGTAGGACGAGTCCCGATGAGGCGCCGGGGGCTTCGGGGGCATCGCCGCATGACGAGCGACCCGCGACGTGCGCGGTGCCGGTAGGACGAGTCCCGATGAGGCGCCGGGGGCTTCGGCGGCATCGCCGTACGACGAACGACCCGCGACGTGCGCGGGCGCCGCTGAAACGGTCGTCGTGGAGGGCGCGCTGCGCGCGGAAAGTCGCAAGGGCTGTCCTCATGCGGGGGACACCCCCGCACCCCCGGTCCTGCCGGGCCTCAGGGACCACCTGCCGATTGACCGTGAATCACGGGGATTTCCGCCACCCCGGTGTGCGGTCACGACGGCCGGGGTGGGGACCAGTCGACGGTGCGGCCCAGGTAGGCGGCCAGGCGGTCGGCAGGGGTGGCGGTGTCCAGGGGTGGGTGGGCGGGGGCGAAGGAGCCGCCGGGGGTGCGAGGGAGGTCGCCGTAGATCTCTACGACGGCCGGCAGTACGGCTTGTGCGACGTCTGGGGCGAGGTCGGCCGGGAGGCCGAGGGCCTTGGCCAGGTCCCAGCCGTGGACGAGCATTTCGATGGTCACCTGTTCGACCAGGCGCCAGCCGGGGGCGGGGCCGAAACGCTCCTGGAGCATGCCCGGACGCTCGAAGGCCGTGAGCGTCGCACGGGCGGCGGCGTGGAAGGCGCCGGCGGGGTCGTCGCCGAGGTGGTCGTCGGTGAAGTCGGAGCGCGGGGCACCTGTGGCCAGGCTCGTCCACAGCAGGTTCTCCCAGACCAGGTGGTCGAGCAGGGCGCGGACGTTCCAGTCGTCGCAGGGGGTCGGGTCGTCCATGCGATCGAGGGGGACGGCCACGACCAGTCGTCCGACCTCCGCGAGGACGCGCCGGCACCCGTCCAGCTTCAGGGCCGGATCCGTGCCGGTGACGTCGTCGTCCGCCATGCCGGCGACGCGGGCGGCGCGGGCACCCGGCTCGGGGTTCGACCGCAGGGCGGTCATCAGCCACTGGCCCGCCGCCGCCATGCTCGGCCGCACGGGCCAGCCGTTGATGACGCACATCAACTGCCAGTACCGCTCGGCGCGCGGGTCGGCGGCGAGTTCGAGCTGCTCCAGCAACCGGCGTCTCGGCTCGGCGCCGTCGCCGTCCGGCGCGTAGCCCGCGACGGCCTGAGTGGGGAGCCAGGCCGCGACGACCCTCGCCACGACGGGTTCAGCGGCCGCCGAGTCGGCGGCGAGCCCGGCCTCGGTCGCCGCCTTCACCTCACCCAGCCACATCTCGGTGACGTCTTCGACGGCACGCAGGTCGTCCTCGTCGTGCGTGCCGGGCGCGTGCCGGGCGGCGTACTCGGCCATGCGGCGCATCGCCGCGCGCAGCTGGGGATCGCCGAGGAGTCCGCCGAGCTCGATCCAGGCGTCGACCTGCTCCGACGTGGGGTTGTCCGGAAGGTCGGGCAACCCCGCGAGCAGCCCGTCTCGATACGTGGGCACGTCGAGATCCCCCACGACGTCGGCGACGAAGTCGCGGATCATCGCGTTGCGCTCGGCGGCGGACAGTCGTGCCAGCTTGGTCATGAAGAAAAGCTCCTCGGGAGTGGATTTACGCCTGGCGACGGACCGCAGCACCGCCTGCTGCCGCCGCAACGTACGGATGCGCACCTCCATGGCGTCCGCGTGGATGGCCGCGACCTCGGCAAGGTCGCGCCCGCGCTCGACGATCTCCCCGATGGCGGCCAAGCCGAGCCCGAGGTCGCGAAGGGTCCGCGCGAGCTCCACCCGGGCCACGGACTGACCGTCGAAGAGCCGGTAACCGGCCGTCGTACGTCCCGCCGCCGGTACCACGCCGACATCGGACCAGTGCCGGATCAGCTTCACCGACAACCCCGTCCGCTCCGCCAGCTCTCCGATGCTCAGCAACGCGTCCTCGTCGCCCCGCACGCGAAACACTCTCAGGTCTCCCACAATGGGAGAGTCAACCCCGTCGGCGAATGGGATGCGAAGGTCAGCCGCCCGAGGCGGAGAGGTAGGCCCACACGCGGTGGCCGGTGGCGGGAGTGCCCTGATGGCCGGCGCGGGTGGCGAGGGCGTGCACGATCGACAGGCCGCGGCCGTTCTCCTCGTACGGAGCCCCGGGCCCGCCGAAGCAAGGGCTCCCGCCGCCGCCGAGGTCGAACACGGTCAGCAGGACACCGGCGGCCCGCGTAGGCATGCGGCAGGGTGCCGGGGTGAGCGTGACCTCCACGGTGAAGTGGCCACCGGCCGAGCCGCTCCGCGTGTGCCGCAGTGCGTTGCCCGCCAGCTCACCCACGATCAGCTCGGCGTCCTCGGCGAACGGCGTGTCACCGAGCAGGAACCGGACGAACCTCCGCGCGGCAGGCGCCTGATCCAGGCCCCCGGGGAAGACCCGCCGCCAGATCAGGACCTCCGGCCCCAGCCGCTCCCCTGCACGGGAGTCAGAAGACATCTGCACAAGCCAGAACTCTGACCCGCCCGGCCCACCCCGCCGAGCCCGCCGTCCACCACCAGGACCGCTCGGGCACCAAGGACGGCTGACCTGCACCGACGCTCCCCAGCAAGACGATCATCACCGCGGAACGCCCTGACCGGATATCACGGTTCCTGCGGACCGGCGTAACCGAACGACTACTAGGAGTAAAGTTCGGTCCAAGGGAAAGGCGGTGCCGTTTGTCCGGCGAAGGAATCCACATCCTGCTCGAATGCAGACGGCGCAGCGAGACGCTCCGCGCCAAGGGCTACACCTACGACCAGATCGCCGACCTGTTCGGCGTCTGCCACGACGTGAGCCCTCTGCGCCTCTACCGCTACGCCTACGGCCGCACCGCCGCCGAGGCCGCCGCCATGTACAACGACCTCGACCCGGCGGGCACCGCGGCCCTGCGCGAGTCCCGCCTCTACGACTTCGAGCACTGGCCGCAACGAGGCCAGCGCCCCACCGCCCGCACCCTGGCCCTGTTCGCCCAGGTCTACCGCACCGCCGCCCGCAACCTGGTCACCGACGAGACCTACGCCACCTACACCACCCGCGACCGCGACCTCATCGACCGCACGGACCACCGCGTTTCCCGCCTGCCCGCTCCCGTCTCACCCCGGCCGGCCCGCCGTGTCACCATGAGTACGGAAGCGGCACACGGCACACCCCCCGTCCCCGCCCCTCAGGACTGCGCCGCGCTGCTTCGCGCCCTCGGAGCCGAGGAGGCCGATGTGAAGCGCCGCGACCTGCTGTTCGAGCTGGCCCTGGCCCTGGGCGGCACCCCCGCCCTGGTCCTCCTCCGCCACCTGTCCCCACCCGAGAAGGACCGCCTCCTCACCGCCGTCCGCCCCTCCACCCGAGTGGACGCCGCCACCGTGGAGGTCATCGAAAAACTCACCGCCCGCTGCCGCCGCCTGGACGACGACTTCGGCCCCGCCACCGTCCTCCCCATAGTCGACGGCCAGCGCACCCTGATCACCGGCCTCCTCCACCGAGAGACCCTCCTCCCCGGCCTACGCGAACGCCTCATCAGCTCCTACGCCCAGCTCAGCCAGCTCGCCGGCTACCTGCACTACGACCTGATGGACCACACCGGAGCCCGCCTGCGTTACGAGGAGGCGCTCGCCGCCGCCCACCAGATCGCCGACGCGACACTGATCGTCTACCTGCACACCTGCCTGAGCTGGATGGCCATCGACCGGGGCGAGGTGGGCCGAGCCCTGGACCACGTCTTCGCGGCCGAAGGCTGGCTTCGCCGAAGCCCGAGCCACCTGGTGCGTTCCGTCCACGCCATGGACCGCGCCCGGGTGATGGCCCACGACGGCCGCGCACGGGACAGCGCGCACGCACTGGACCAGTCGATAGACCTGGTGGGCCTACGCCGGACGGAAGCCGACCCCGCCTACCTGTACTGGTGCACCCCAGGCTGGATGCAGAACCACGCCGCCGACTGCCTGCTGACCCTGACCCGCCTGGACGAGGCGATCACCTCGGCCGAACGAACCCTGGCCTCCTCCACCACCCCCAAACTCGTCCGTGGCCAGGCCATGCTCTACTGCGCCGAGGCTCTTATCCGCCAACGAGACCTCCCGCACGCCATCACCAGAATCCGCGAAGCCGCCCGCCTGACCCCCGTCCACAGCTCCGCTCGCCTGGCCGACTCCGTCCGCCGCACCCGCACCCGCCTCCAGCCCTGGGCGACCAACAAACACGTCCGCGCCCTGGACGAGGAACTACGCACTCTGGGCATCACCAGCGGCGAGGCCGGACCTCAAGGCACGACGGTGAAGAATTCGTAGCTGTGCCCGTTGGGGTCCCGGACATAGACCCCCCGCCCACCACCGAGCCGGTTGATCCCCCGATTCCACCCCTCCTCCGGCCCCGCCCCGTACTCGATCGCCGGATCCCGCCCAAGCCGCTCCATCAACGCGTCAAACGTCCCGTCATCGACAAGAAAGGCGTAATGCCCCGGCTCGGCCCGCCGCCGCTCGTCGAAGTCGAGCGTGAGCTCGTCATTGACCCGCACCGGCGCGAACGGCCCTGCCTCGGCGGAGACCGGCACCCCCAGAAGCCCCGCGAAGAACGCCGCCGCGACGCCCTTGTCGGCGGCAGGCACGATCATGTGGTTCAGAACGACCGGCATGCAGACGTCTCCTCGAACAAGGCTGGCCAAAGACCACCAGCACTCCAATACATGCGATACGCACGCAATATACATGCAGATCGCACATATTTCCATGCGATTCGCACCTATCAACGGCTAATGTGGCCAGGTGAGCAACGATCAAGCAGACCAGCAGCAAGACCCCACAAACGGCGGCCCGGCTCTGTTCCGCCTGGTCCGCTTCTGGTCACGCCGCTGGATCAACACCGCCTCCCAGGAACTGACCGGCGAACCCCGCCACGTCCAGCACATCCTGGCCGTAGAGGCCGTCCACACCGCCGCCAAGCACTCCACCGAGATCACCGTAGGCACCGTCGCCCACCACCTAGGCCTCGACCACTCCGGCGCCAGCCGCATAATCCGAGACGCCGTAGAAGCCGGCTACCTGACCCGCCTCCCCTCCCCCCAAGACCGCCGCCGCGCCTCCCTCCACCTCACCGACCCCGGCCATTCCCTACTCCACGCCTCCCACCAATGGCAAAACCAAACCTTCACCGCCCTAACCGCCACCTGGCCCCCCCAAGACCGCCACCAGTTCGCCACCTACCTCAACCGCCTGGCCGACGACCTCAGCGTGTGACCCGCCTCGTTCGGCCAGGTATGCGCGCCTGAGGACCGAGGAGTCGGCGTGGACGATTACGAGCGCTCTCGGTCTTCCGCGATGATGTCGTCGAGCTGTGGGCCCCAGCCCGTCGTGAGGCGGGCGATCTGGTCCATGTCCACAGGCTGCTCCGGAGGGGGCATAGCCTCTGGTAGCGCATCATCTGATGGGCGGGCGGCGAGAAAGCCCGATGCCGTCGCGCGGGACCTCAGCCGGTCCAGGGGCGAGTTGGGATCCATGGTCGCCATGACGGTCAGCCGCCGGTGACCGGTAGGGCCAGGCCGGTGGCGCCGGGGGTGGAGAAGACTGCCTTTGAACCGGCTCGGGTCAGGAGGTCCAGGCCCAGTCTGGCTCGGCGGACGCGTTCGATCGACAGGGCTACCGCGGTGGCTTCCAGGTGGGTGCCGGAGGGGTAGATGTCTGGGGCGTTGCGCAGGCCGAACTTGGTGTAGACGGGGGCTGCGAGTTCCACCAGGCGGGGGAGTTCGTAGTGGCGGACGAAACCGCCGAGGTTGTCTGGGGATTCGATGTAGATGTCCAGGGGCTGGGTGACCGTGGTGCGGATGGACGCGATCTGGGGGAGGGTCAGGTCGGTGGGCAGGTTGAGGGTGTTCGCGCCCAGGTCGGCGATCACCTTGGCGGTGGCGGCGTTGGCGATGGGGAGCATCACCGAGACCTTGGCCTGCATTTCCGGGGGGAGTTCGCCGCTGTCGCGCAGTTGGCCGAAGACGGCGAGTACGCCCAGGTCGGCGATCAGGACGCTGCGGACGCCGAGGTCGGCCGCGCGGCGGATCTCGTCCACCACGGCGACCAGCTGGTCCTGGCCGCGTACCGCGGGGGCCAGGCCGCCGCCGGCGGGGGCGCGGCTCATCGCGGAGGTGTCCCAGCCGGCGCAGGGGCGGGCGAACAGGGACAGCTCCACGCCGGCGGCGGCGGCCATGCCGACCATTTCGCCGATCTCGCCGTCGGTGAGCAGGCCCACGCCGCTGCCCTGTGAGACCCGGGTGACGGGGACGTCCAGTCGCTCCGCCTCGCGGAGGACGGCGGCGAGGCTGGCGGGTCCCTCCACGCTGGGGATCTCCACGCGGTACTGGGCGCCGTCGGGGAATCGGCCGGGAGACGGCGGCGTGGGGCCGTCCTCGGCGGGCAGGCCCAGCCGGACGAGTAGCTCATGGGTGGTTGACATCGACATTCCCGGCCTCCGCGCGCTCGGCATCACACCATGGGCGGCTCGGGCTCGACGGCCCGGCGCGAACGTCGTCCGCTGTGGCGGCGCGGTTCGTGACGGCCCAGGGCTGGACGAGGCTACACCCCGCGCGGTCGTCCCCGGTGCGGCGGCCCGGGTGTGCCGCGGCTCAGCCGAGGACCAGGTCGCGGACGGTGCGGAGGGTGGGCTCGTCCTGAGGGCCCATGGCCAGCAGGGTCGTCACGGGGGAGTCCCGCCAGAGCTGGAGGCGGTCGCGGATGCGGGCGGGGGGTCCGAGGAGGCTGATGCCGTCGGCCAGTTCGTCGGGGATGGCGTGGAAGGCCTCGTCCTTGCGGCCGGACAGGTAGAGCTCCTGGATTTTCTCGGCGGCGTCGGCGTAGCCCATCCTGGCGATGATGTCGGCGTGGAAGTTGCGGGACTTGGCGCCCATGCCGCCTATGTAGAGGGTGAGCATGAGTTTCACGACGTTCAGGGCGGACTGCAGGTCGTCGGTGACCATGAAGAGGACCATGGCGGCGATGTCGAAGTCCGGCGGGGCGTCGGCCAACGAGTCGCCGTACATGGACCCGATCTTGTCGGGGAGGGTGAAGAGGGGCAGCCAGCCGTCGGTGATCTCGGCGGCCAGCGCGACGTTCTTGGGGCCCTCGGCGCCGAGGTAGAGGGGGATCTCGGGGCGCAGGGGGTGGGTGATGAGCTTCAGGGGCTTGCCCAGGCCGGTGCCGCCGGGGTACGGCAGCGGGTAGTGCGGGCCGTCGCTGGTAACAGGTTCTTCCCGGCGCCAGACCTTGCGCAGGATGTCGACGTACTCGCGGGTGCGGGCCAGCGGGCGGGGGAACGGCTGGCCGTACCACCCTTCGACGACCTGGGGGCCGGAGGCGCCGATGCCGAGCAGCAGTCGCCCGCCGGTGAGGTGGTCGAGGGTCATGGCGGTCATGGCGGTGGTGACGGGGGAGCGCGCGGAGATCTGGGCGACGCTGGTGCCCAGCTTGATGCGGCTCGTGCGGGCGCCGTACCAGGCCAGGGGGGTGAAGACGTCGGAGCCGTACGCCTCGGCGGTCCACACCGAGTCGTAGCCGAGTCGCTCGGCCGCCTGGACCAGGTCGGTGGCGTCGTGAGCCTGGCGCTGCCAGTAGCCGAGGTTGAGGCCGAGTTTGAGGTCGTCGCTCATGTCCGCTCTCCGGTGGGGGTGCGCAGAGGGTAATTAGAACACGTTCTACCTGAAGGGGTCGAGGGGGGCGCCCTCGGGCGGGACGAAGATCATGGAGTAGGGTCGGGATCGTACGGTGTTCCATCCCGCGCCGTTCCGGCACCGCGCTGCGGGCTCCGAGGCCGTGCGGCGCGGAGCCTGTGTGGTCCGCGGTGGCGGCCCGGCGCGGACCCAGGAAAGGGCTGCGATGCGGGTCGCCCTGTTCATCACATGCGTCAACGACACCCTGTTCCCGCACACCGGCAAAGCGGTCGTGACACTGCTGCGGCGCCTCGGTTGTGACGTGGAGTTCCCCCCGGAGCAGACCTGCTGCGGCCAGATGCACGTCAACACCGGATACCGCGACGAGGGGATACGGCTCGCCAAGGGCTTCCTTGAGACGTTCCGCGGCTACGACGCCGTGGTGGTCCCGTCCGGATCGTGCGCCTCGATGGTGCGCGAGCAGTACCCCAAGCTGGTGGCCGGCATGGGCGCGACGCGGGCCGGGGCGTTCACCAGGGCGCACGGCGGGCGGACGCGGTTCGCCGAGGCGGTGGCCGAGGTGACGCCCAAGGTGTACGACCTGTCGGAGTTCCTGGTGGACGTGCTCGGGGTCACCGACGTCGGGGCGTACTTCCCGCACCGGGTGACCTATCACCCCACCTGCCACTCGCTGCGCGGGCTGCGGGTGGGGGACAAGCCGACGCGGCTGCTGGAGGCGGTGCGCGGGCTGGAGCTGGTGCCGCTGCCGGGGGCGGAGGAGTGCTGCGGGTTCGGCGGGACCTTCGCGGTGAAGAACGCGGCGGTGTCGGCGGCGATGTGCGCCGACAAGATCGGGAACGTGGAGGCGACCGGCGCCGAGGTGCTGTGCGCGGCCGACAACTCCTGCCTGATGCATCTCGGCGGGGCGCTCCGGCGGCAGCGGGCCGGGGTGCGGGTCATGCACCTGGCGGAGATCCTGGCGAGCACGGAGGCGGGGCGATGAGCAGGACGTTCGTCGGGATGCCGGCGTTCCCGCGGAACGCCGAGCAGGCCGTGCAGGACTCACAGCTGCGGTTCAACCTGCGCAAGGCCACGCACACCATCCGGGGGCGGCGGGCGGCCGTCGTGGACGAGGTGCCGGACTGGGCCGAGCTGCGGGCCGCCGGGAAGGCCGTCAAGGACGACGTGCTGCGCAACCTGGACCGGTACCTGCTGCAGGTGGAGGAGGCGGTCACCGCGGCGGGCGGGCACGTCCACTGGGCGGCGGACGCCGCGGAGGCCAACGCCATCGTGACCAAGCTGGTGCGGGAGACCGGGCACCGCGAGGTGGTCAAGGTCAAGTCCATGGCCACGCAGGAGATCGGGCTGAACGAGGCCCTCGCGGAGGCGGGGATCACCGCGTACGAGACCGACCTGGCCGAGCTGATCGTCC
Source organism: Sphaerisporangium aureirubrum (assembly GCF_042658925.1). Classification (NCBI taxonomy): domain Bacteria; kingdom Bacillati; phylum Actinomycetota; class Actinomycetes; order Streptosporangiales; family Streptosporangiaceae; genus Sphaerisporangium; species Sphaerisporangium aureirubrum. The sequence continues at coordinate 15,111 of NZ_JBHSRF010000080.1, read as the reverse complement.
AGCTCGGGGACGATCTGCCGTCGCACATCCTGGTGCCGGCGATCCACCGGAACCGGTCGGAGATCCGGGAGATCTTCGACGAGCACATGGGGGAGTGGGGGCGTCCGGCGCCGCCAGGGCTGACCGACGAGCCCGCGACGCTGGCCGAGGCGGCGCGGCTGCACCTGCGGGAGCGGTTCCTGTCCACCAAGGTGGGGATCTCGGGGGCCAACTTCGTGATCGCGGAGACCGGCACGCTGGTGGTGCTGGAGTCGGAGGGCAACGGGCGGATGTGCCTGACGCTGCCCGAGACGCTGATCAGCGTGGTGGGGATCGAGAAGGTGCTGCCTGCGTGGGCTGATCTGGACGTGTTCCTGCGGTTGCTGCCCCGGTCGTCCACCGGGGAGCGGATGAATCCGTACACGTCCACCTGGACGGGGGCCACCGAGGGCCAGGAGTTCCATCTGGTCCTGCTGGACAACGGGCGGACGCGGGTGCTCGCCGACGAGGTGGGGCGGCAGGCGCTGCGGTGCATCCGGTGCTCGGCCTGCCTGAACGTGTGCCCGGTGTATGAGCGGACCGGAGGGCACGCGTACGGGTCGGTGTACCCGGGGCCCATCGGGGCGATTCTCACGCCGCAGCTGCGGGGGATGGCGTCGGAGCTGGATGCCTCGTTGCCGTACGCGTCCAGTTTGTGCGGGGCGTGTTATGACGTCTGCCCGGTGGCGATCGACATTCCGGAAGTGCTCGTGCATCTGCGGGCCAAGGCCCCGCATCCGGTGGCCGAGCGGGCCGGGTTGCGGGTGGCCGGCTGGGTGCTGGAGCGGTCGGGGCGGTTGCGGGCGGTGCAGCGGCTGGCGTCCCGGCTGCGGAAACTGGTGCCTCAGCGGTGGCTGCCGGGGCCGGGGGCGGCGTGGACGCAGACGCGGGACGTGCCCGCCGTGCCTTCCGAGTCGTTCCGGGACTGGTGGGAGCGTGAGGGGCGATGAGTTCTTCTCGGGAACGCATTCTTTCCGCCATCCGGGCGGCGGTGGCCGGCGCGGCGCCTGTGGAGGTGTCCCGGGGGCGGCGGTGGGCCGGGCCTTCGGGGGATCTGCTGGACTTGTTCGCGGAGCGGGTGCGGGACTACCGGGCGATCGTGCATGTCGTGCCGGAGGCCGACGTGCCCGCGACGGTGGCCAAGGTTCTCGGGGCCCGGGGGGCGCGGCGCGTGGTCGTTCCCGGCGGTCTGCCCGCCGAGTGGGTGCCTGACCTGGAGCTCGTCCGGGACGAGCCGCCGTTGCGGCCGGCCGAGCTGGACGCGGTCGACGGCGTCGTCAGCGGGTGCGCCGTCGCCGTCGCCGAGACCGGGACGATCGTCCTGGACGGCGGCCCCGGCCAGGGCCGCCGTGCCCTGACCCTCCTGCCCGACTACCACCTGTGCGTGGTGACCGAGGCCCAGGTGGTCCCCACCATCACCGAGGCCGTCGCCGAGCTGGACCCCCGCCGCCCCCTCACCTGGGTCAGCGGCCCATCCGCCACCAGCGACATCGAACTCAACCGCGTCGAGGGCGTCCACGGCCCCCGGACCCTGGAAGTCATCATCGCCACCCACCGCCCACCATCGCCTTCACCCTAGGCACACCCCACTCCCACCCCCACCTCCCTGGGGTTTGAGGGGATGGAAACCACTTGAATGGGAGTTGAGTGCTTGATACGGTTTTGAGTACTTGACTGAGGGGACAGCGGATGAGCTCGGGTGAGGATCTCAGTGCGGTGCAGGCGCTTGAAGAGATCGCTCGTGTCCGGGAGAGGGTGCGGCGGTCCGGACGGTGGGTGGGAGGGCTGTACCTGTTCTGGGGGGTCTCGGCGGTCGGGTACTGGATGGCGATGTTCTTCGGGCCGCCGCCGGTGCAACGGGGGGCCGCGATCTTCTGGGTGCTGCTGACGGCCGGGTCGTTCTTCTTCATCTACCGGCAGGGCGTGCACGGGTACGGGGTGGACAGGGACTTCATCAACAAGGTGAGCGTCGGGTGGGTCGTCAGCATGGTGGGGACGGCGCTGGCGGGCATTTTTCTACTGCCGGACGACCCCACGGGGTGGTGGGTGGCGGTCGCGGTGGTGCTGTCGGCTCTCGCGGCGTTGCCCATGCTGTACGGGGGCTGGCGGATGCGGCCATGGGCAGCAGACCGTTGACCAGCCAGGGGGCCCATCCCCGGCACGGGCTCGACCCGATCATCCACACCCCGGTACGGCTGTCGATCATGGCGGCGCTGGCCGCCGCCGACCGCGTCGAGTTCCGCTTCCTGCGCGACACCATCGAGGTCAGCGACTCCCTCCTGTCCAAACACATGCTCACTCTCGAAGAGGCCGGCTACGTGACGGTCGAGAAGGCCTTCATCAGCAAGAAGGCCGGCACCTGGCTGTCTCTGACCTCCGAGGGCCGAACGGCCTTCCAGGAATACGTCTCCATCCTGGAGACGATCACGAAGGGATCCCCCCATGCTTGAGGTACGCCGACTCAAGAAGAGATACGGCGACAAGATCGCCCTGGACGACGTCAGCCTGTCCGTCCAGGAAGGCCAGATGTTCGGTTTCGTGGGCGCCAACGGCGCGGGCAAGACCACCACGATGCGCATCATCATGGGCGTGCTGTCCGGCGACGGCGGCGAGGTCGAGTGGCGCGGCAAGCCGGTGGGCTTCGAGACCCGCCGCCGGTTCGGCTACATGCCCGAGGAACGCGGCCTGTACGCAAAGATGCGGGTCGCCGAGCAGATCGTGTACTTCGGGCAGCTCGGCGGCATGAGCCCCGCCACCGCCCGTGGCTCGGCGGACACGCTGATCGAGCGCCTCGGCCTCACCGAGCGCCGCGACGACGACGTGGACAGCCTCTCGCTGGGCAACCAGCAGCGCGTCCAGCTCGCGGTGGCCCTGATCCACGAGCCCGAGCTGCTGGTCCTGGACGAGCCGTTCTCCGGCCTGGACCCCATCGCCGTGGACGCGCTGGCCGGGGTTCTCGCCGAGCGCACCGCCAAGGGCGTGCCGGTCGTGTTCTCCAGCCACCAGCTCGACCTGGTGGAACGGCTGTGCGACTCGGTGGGCATCATCAAGGCCGGCACGATGATCGCCGGCGGCACCGTCGCGGACTTGCGCGCACGGGAGTCGCGCAAGCGCCTGCGCATCGTGGTGAGCGGCGCCGAGCCCGGCTGGACGGACCGCCTCCCCGGCACGATCGTCACCAAGAACGACCGGCCGGACGGCACGGGCCGCGACGAGGTCGTCCTCACCCCTGCCGACGACCAGGAGGCGCTGCGCGTGGCCGCGCAGGCCGGCCGGGTGGAGCACTTCGGATGGCAGGAGCCGTCCCTGGCCGAGATCTTCCGTGAGGTGGTCGCGTGAACATCGTCCTGCTGGTGGCCCGGCGCGAGATCGGCGTCCGGGGCCGCACCAAGGGCTTCCGCTACGGCCTGCTGGTCACCGCTGTGCTGGTGGGCGTGCTCGCCTCGCTGCCCAAGCTGCTCGGCGGCCCGTCCGAGTACGTCGTCGGCCTGTCGGGCCCGCGCGCCGAGCAGATGGCGGCCGCGCTGTCGGCGCAGGTGGCGCAGCACGACGACACGACCATGCGGTTCGAGCGCTACCCCGACGAGGCCGCCGCCCGCAAGGGCGTCGATTCGGGCAAGGTCGAGGCCGCCGTCACCGGCGACAAGGTCATCTCCAAGGGCATGGTGGACGGCGACCTGTCGGTGATGCTGGACACCGCGCACCGCATGGTCACCACCGAGGCCAACCTTGCCGGCGCCGGGCTGGACCCGGCCAAGGTCCAGCAGGCCCAGCAGGTCACCCCGCTCACCCCGGTGATGCTGAACGGCACCGGCGAGGAGGCCGGCGTCCGGCTGGTCCTGGCCATGACCATGGTCGTCATCCTCTTCATGCTGCTGATGCAGATCTGCACCTGGGTCGCGATGGGCGTGGTCGAGGAGAAGGGCAGCCGCATCGTCGAGATCCTGCTCACCGCGGTACGCCCGTGGCAGCTGCTCGGCGGCAAGACGATCGGCCTCGGGGTGCTCGGCCTGGCCCAGCTCCTGGTCATCGCGGTGGTCGGCCTCGGCGCCGCGCAGATCACCGGCGCGGTGCCCGACCTGCCGGACGGCACCTACGGCGTGGTGGCGAGCGCGGTCCTGTGGTTCGTGCTCGGCTACGTCTTCTACGCGGCGATGTTCGCGGCCATCGCGGCCACGGTGTCGCGGCAGGAGGAGCTCAGCGGGGTGCTCACCCCGGCCACGATGCTGCTGATGGCGAGCTACCTCATCGGGTTCTTCGCCGCCCGCACGCCGGAGGCCCCGCTGACCCGCGTGTTGTCGATCGTGCCGCCGTTCTCGGGCATGGTCATGCCGGTCCGGACGGCCGTGATGAGCGTGCCGCTGTGGGAGACCGCCCTCGCCATGGGCCTGATGCTCGTGGCCGCCGCCGGCGTGCTGGCGCTGGGCGGCAAGATCTACCAGCGCGCGGTGCTGCGCACCGGAGCCCGGGTGCGGCTGCGGGAGCTGTTCGGCACCGCCGCCTGACCGTCGCGGCGGGTCCCCGGCGCCGGGGGCCCGCCATGGCCGTATATTCGCCGACCGGTCACGACTCCCCCAGGGGACACCCCGAGTTGCGGACGACCCCCCAAGTGCGGTGAGCTGATATGTCCGCACAGGGGGGTTTGCTTTGACCGGATTCGACCAGCACTTGACGATCACCACTCGGCGACTCGTCCTTCGGCCCTTCGGCCCCCAGGACACCGACCGGGTACGTTCCATCGTCGAGTCGGGGGTTCCCTTCCTCCCGCCGGGCGCCCCGGGCCACGTCGCGGGCGTCCCCCAGTGGCTGGCGTTCGGCGTCCACGAGCTGTGGCGCTCCGGTCAGGGCGTCCACCTGGCGATCCTCTCCGACGACGTGATCATCGGCGCGATCAGCCTGTTCCGCACCATCTGGGGCACCGGCACCACCGAGGTCGGCTACGGCGTGCACCCCGCCTACCGCGGCCGCGGCTTCGCCCCCGAGGCCGTCGCCGGCCTGACCGACTGGGCGCTCACGAAGGGCGGCCTGCGCCGGGTGGAGCTGCGCGCCAACCTGGACAACTCCTCGTCGCTGCGGGTCGCGGAGAAGACCGGCTTCACCCGCGAGGGCGTGCTGCGCGGCGCCGGCTACGAGGACGACGGCCCGCACGACCTGGTCATCTTCGGCCTGCTCGCCCGCGACCTGTCCATGGGCCCGCCCACGATGAACGGCCGCGGCTTCGGCACCGGCGTCCGCATGGAGAGCGAGCGCCTCATCCTGCGCCCCTTCACCGGCACCGACGCGGAGGACGTGCTGGCCGCCGTCGAGCACGACAGCGAGATCCGCCGCTGGATGCCCTGGGCCGAAGGCTACGACCTGCAGCGCGCCTACGACTGGTGCACCCGCTACGCGCACGCCGACTCGGTGAACGGCGTGCAGTTCGCCATCGAGCCGAAGAGCGGCGGCCGTCTGGTGGGGTCGGTCGGCGTGCAGCGCGCCGACTGGGAGCGCGGCGACGTCGAGATCGGCTACTGGATCTCCCCGTGGGCCCGCCGCCGGGGCTTCGCCCGCGAGGCGGCCCGCGCGGTCACCACGTACCTCATGATGCGCGGCTTCCACCGCGTCACCCTTCTCGCGGCCGTCGGGAACGTCGCCAGCCAAGGGGTGGCCAAGAAGGCCGGTTTCACCGAGGAGGGCGTGCTGCGCCGGGCCCTCCCGGTGGGCGACGGGCTGTCCGACGCGGTGCTCTTCAGCCTCCTCAAGGACGAGAGCCCCTGGTGATTCCGTGAACCCCGGGACTGCCGGGATTCAGGGGAAACGCCAGAGGACTCTTCAGGGCAAATGCTGGGCAAAGGCTCGCCCATGACCTGACAGATTCAGATATCCTCGCGACCCGACCCACCATTTCCGCAGGTCAACGTATCGGAGATCCACATGAAGCCGCCGCTTCTCCTCATCGGGCACGGCGCCCACGACGACACCGGCGCGGCAGAGTTCGGCAGATTCGTTCATCGCCTGCGGTGCCGGCTGGACCGGATCGCGGCGGACGTCTCCGGCGGCTTCATCGCCCGCGGCCGTCCGTCGCTGGCCGATTCGGTGGCCTCGCTGGTGGCCCGCGGCCACCACCGGCTGGTGACGATCCCGCTCATGCTCTGCGACACCGGCGACGTCCCCGCCGCGGTCCTGCGGGCCCAGCTGACCCACCCGACGCTGACCTGCGACCAGGGCCGCCCCCTGTCCGCCTCGCCCCGGGTGCTCGCGCTGATGGCCGAGCGGCTCGCCGACGCGCTCGCCGAGATGCCGCGCCTCGCCGTCGTCGCGGCGGGGGAGGAGCACCACGAGGGGCTCCGCGAGCCGGTGTCCCCGGCGGAGACCGCGGTGGTACTGGTCGGCCACGGCTCGGACGACACCGCGGGGAACGCCGAGGTGCACCGGGTGTCGCGGCTGTTCTGGGAGACCCACGCCGCCGACCTGCTGACCGTCGAGACGGCGTACGTGTCGGACGCCCCGCCGAGCGTCGCCCAGGGCATCGAGCGGTGCCGCCGCCTCGGCGCCAAGCGCGTCGTCGTCCTGCCGTACCTCCTGTTCGCCGGCGGCGTGCTGGAGCGCATCTGGGCGGAGGCGCTGGCGTACGCGGCCGGGCACACCGACCTGGACGTGCGGTTCGCCGAGGTGATCGGCGACTGCGAGGGGCTCGCCGACCTGATCATCGAGAGGTACGAGGAGACGCTCGCCGTCGCCGAGCCCGCGCCCGCCCGGTGGGGGCCGCCGGACGAGGCCGAGCTGCTGGCCGAGGTGCACCAGCTCTCCCGCGCGGAGGCCACGCTGGCGGAAGGACTGGTCTGACCATGGGTGTGCTGGAGACCACGCTGGCGGCGATCCGCCCGGCGGACCAGGAGGCGCGGGCCCAGGCCCTCGCCCACCAGGACCGCCTGACCAAGCCGCGCGGTTCCCTCGGCGTGCTGGAGGACGTCGCGGTACGGCTGGCGGGCATCGCGGGCACGAGCCCCCCGCCGTCGCCGAGCCCCGCCGCGCTGGCCATCTTCGCCGCCGACCACGGCGTGCACGCCCAGGGCGTCACCCCGTGGCCGCAGGAGGTCACCGGGCAGATGGTGGCGAACTTCCTGGCGGGCGGCGCGGTGGCCAACGCCTTCGCCGCCCACGCGGGCGCGACGGTCACCGTGGTGGACGTCGGGGTGGCCGCCGAGCTGGCCCCCGCCCCCGGGCTGGTCATCCGCAAGGTCGCCCCCGGCACGGCCGACATGTCCGCCGGCCCGGCCATGACCGCCGAGCAGGCCCTGGCCGCGGTCGAGGCGGGCGTCCTGGTGGCCCGCGAGCTGGTGGACGCGGGCGCCCGCTGCCTGGTCACCGGCGACATGGGCATCGCCAACACCACCGCGTCGGCCGCGCTGATCTGCGCGTTCACCGGCAGCGACCCCGCCGCGGCCACCGGCAGGGGCACCGGCGTGGACGACGCCATGCTCAGCCACAAGATCGAGATCGTCCGCCGTGCCCTTGAGGTGAACGGCGTCACCGCCCCCGAGGACGGCATGCCCGCCGCCGAGGCGCTGCGCAGGCTGGCGGCGGTCGGCGGGCTGGAGCACGCGGCCCTCGCGGGATTCGTGCTGGGCGCCGCCGCGGCACGGGTTCCGGTCATCCTGGACGGCGTGATCGCCGGGTCGGCCGCCCTGGCCGCCGCCGCGCTCGCCCCCGCCGCCATCGACTACTGCGTGGCCGGCCACCGTTCGGCCGAGCCCGGCCACGCCATCGCGCTGGAACATCTCGGCCTGCGCGCGCTGGTCGACCTGGAGCTGCGGCTCGGCGAGGGCACCGGGGCGCTGCTGGCGTACCCGCTGGTCGGCGCCGCCGTACGGGTCATGCACGAGGTCGCCACCTTCGACTCGGCGGGCGTGACCGAGAAGGACGCCCAGACGACCTGACGCGGGGCCGGGGACACCCGGACGGTCCGGCCGGGGCGACACGGCGATGGCGGGCGGTCCGGCGCAGCCAGCTTTACCTGACTACGACGATATAGTGACATTTCGCCGTTAAGGACGATTGGACTGCGATGCGCTACGGCCCGATGTTCGGCCCCGACATCACCTTCCTGGGTGTGGCGCGCTGCGACCTCGGAGACCCGGAGACGTACGCGGACGCTGACGTCGTCATCCTCGGCGCGCCCTTCGACGGCGGCACCAGCAACCGTCCAGGAGCCAGGTTCGGCCCGATGGCCCTGCGCCAGGCGTGCTACCTGCCGCACGACGGCTCCCGCCCCAGCCTCGCCCTGCGGGTGGACGCCCTGCGCGACCTGAAGGTCGTGGACGCCGGGGACGTCGAGTGCTACTCCGGCGACATCGAGAGGTCGATCGCCGACATCGAGGAGGCCGTGTACACCATCACCGCCTCAGGCGCCGTCCCCCTGGTCCTCGGTGGCGACCACACCATCGCCCTGCCCGACGCCCGCGGCGTCGCCAGGCACCACGGCTTCGGCCGCGTCTCCATGATCCACTTCGACGCGCACGCCGACACCGGCGACATCGAGTTCGGCCACCTGCACGGCCATGGCCAGCCGATGCGCAGGCTCATCGAGTCCGGCGCCATCCGGGGCGACCGGTTCCTCCAGGTCGGCCTGCGCGGCTACTGGCCCGGGCCGGAGACCCTGACCTGGATGGCCGGCCAGAACATGCGCTCGTACGAGATGACCGAGATCGTGACCCGGGGCCTCGGCGAGTGCCTCACCGAGGCGTCCGCCCAGGCCCTCGACGAGTGCCACGGCGTCTTCCTGTCCGTCGACATCGACGTCTGCGACCCCGGTCACGCCCCCGGCACCGGCACCCCCGAGCCCGGCGGGCTGAGCGCCCGCGAGCTGCTCGACGCCGTCCGGCGCCTGTGCTACGAGCTGCCGGTGGTCGGCATGGAGGTGGTCGAGGTGGCCCCGCCGTACGACCACGCGGACATCACGGCGTTCCTCGGCAACCGCGTGATCCTGGAGGCGCTGTCGGCCATGGCGCGCCGCCGGGCGGACGCCGCCGGGGGAGAGCCGTGGGATCCCCGCCTGCCGCTCCTGGAGGGGAGGCTTTCCGCGCCCGGCGCGACCGGAGACCTGTAGGTTTACCTCGCATCGCCACAACCGGGGAAAGGGAACACCGTCCTGATGTCGTCGTCGCCCTATCTGCTAGGTCTCCGCCTCAACGGCAAGCGTGCGCTCGTCGTGGGCGGAGGGCGTGTCGCGCAGCGCAGGGTGCCCACGCTGCTCGACGCGGGCGCGTCCGTCGTGCTGGTGTCCCCGAGCGTGACCCCCGCCCTGGACGACCTGATCGCCGCGGGCCGTGTCACCTGGATCCGGCGGCGGTACGAGGTCGGCGACTGCGACGGCTCGTGGCTCGTGCAGGCCTGCACCGACGACCGCGCGGCCAACACGGCGATCGCCGCCGAGGCCGAGGCCAAGCGCATCTGGTGCGTGCGCGCCGACGACCGCGACGCCTCCGCCGCGTGGACCCCGGCCAGCGGCAGGGTCGGCGAGATCAGCGTGGCCATCACCGCGGGCGGCGACCCGCGCCGCGCCGCGGGCATCAGGGACGCCGTCGTCAACGCGCTGCGGGACGGCACCGTCGACGCCCGGCGCAACCGCGCCAAACCGGTCGGGGTGGCGCTGGTGGGCGGCGGCCCCGGCGACCCCGGTCTCATCACCGTCCGCGGGCGGCAGCTGCTCGCCCAGGCCGACGTGGTGGTGGCCGACCGGCTCGCCCCCCGGGCCCTGCTGGACGAGCTGGCCCCCGACGTCGAGCTCATCGACGCCGCCAAGATCCCCTACGGCCGCTACCTCGCCCAGGAGCGCATCCACGAGCTGCTGATCGAGCACGCCAGGCAGGGCAAGTTCGTGGTGCGGCTCAAGGGCGGCGACCCCTTCGTCTTCGGCCGGGGCGGGGAAGAGATGCTCGCCTGCGCCCGGGCCGGCATCCCCGTCACCGTGGTCCCCGGGGTCACCAGCGCCGTGGCCGTTCCCGCCGCCGCCGGGGTGCCGGTGACCCATCGCGGGGTGAGCCAGGAGTTCCACGTCATCTCGGTTCACGTGCCGCCGGACGACCCGAAATCAACTGTTGACTGGGTGGGACTGGCGAGATCACCGGGAACCCTGGTACTTCTGATGGCTGTTGAACGTATTGCTGTGATCGCTGACACATTGCAACGAGATGGACGTTCGCCGGAAACCCCCGTGATGGTGGTACAGGACGGTACTCTTCCGACCCAGCGCGCTCTTTATGCCACCCTTTCCACGGTGGCGGAGCGCGTGACCGCCGCTGGGACGAGGCCCCCGGCGATCGTCATCGTCGGCGACGTCGTCAGGGTCGGCCAGGAGATCGAAATGGTACGAGCGGAGCGAGTTCCGTGACATCGACTGCGAAGAAGGCCGGGCGCGTGGACGAGCACGCGGCACGGCCCGATGACGCGGCCGTCGAGGGGGTCGTCCCCGAGACGCCGGAGGAGCAGACGATGACGTTCCAGGCGATCGCGGACTCCGAGCCCGGCGTCGAGGCGCATGCCGCCACGACCACCGAAGCCGAGCCGGACTCACAACCGGTGGCGGAAGGTGACGGCACCACAGGCACCGCCCCACCCGCCAGCGAGCCCTCCCGGACCGGCCCGGAGAGCCTAGCGGACGCCCCGGACGGCACCACCGGCCGGGGCGGCACCCCCGCCGGCGACCCCGCGGCACCGGAGGCCGAGGCGGGATCCACCGAGCCGTCGCCCGTGGACGGGCCGGACGGCGCCGCGACGGCCGTACCCGCCGATGACGAGCCCGGCCCGGCCGCCGCCGGGGACGAGCCCGCGTACCCGGGCGACGCGACGGACATGACGGACATGGAGTCTCACGTGCCGGAGGGCGAGGCGGCATCCCCCACGCCGAAGGGCGACGCGGGATCGTCCGCTCCTGATAGCAAGGCGGAATCGCCCGGCCCGGACGGCGAGGCGGGATCACCGGGCCCGGACGGCGAGGCGGGATCACCGGGCCCGGACGGCGGAGCGGGATCGTCCGACCTGAACATCGGCATGGCATCGTCCGGCTCGAACGACGAGACGGGACCGTCCGAGCTGAACATCGGCATGGCATCGTCCAGTGCGCACGACGAGACGGGACCGTCCGGCCCACAGGGTGCGGACGGATCGCCCGCCCCTGAGGGTGAGGACGAATCGCCCGCCCCCGAGGGTGACGCCGGATCCCCCGCCCCGGAGGGCCAGGGGGAGGCACCCGCGCCGGAGGGTGACGACGGCGGGTTGTTCCAGCCCGCCGAGCGCGTCCGCGAGGTGCCGTTGCCCAAGCCCGTCTCGCGTGCCCTCACCGCCGCGCTCGCGGGGCTGAAGAACAGCGTCACCGGGCTCAGGCTCGGGCTGGACGTGCCGGGCGTGGCCGAGGCGCGCAAGGCGCAGACCGAGATCCTCGCCCAGCTCGAGGACTACGTCATCCCGCGCGTGCACATGAGCACCGCTCCGGCCCTCATCGCCGTGGTCGGCTCCACGGGCGCGGGCAAGTCCACACTGGTCAACACCCTCGCCGCCGCCAAGGTCAGCCTCACAGGGGTGCGCCGCCCCACCACGGGCACGCCCGTGCTCGTCTGCCACCCCGACGACCGCGACTGGTTCGCCAAGGGCGACGTGCTCGGCGGCCTGGTCCGGGTCGACCGGCCGGGCGGCGACGGCACCCTGGACACCATCGTGCTCACCGCCAGCGAACGGCTCCCGAACGGCGTGGCGCTGCTGGACACCCCCGACATCGACTCGGTCGTGGAACGCCATCACGAGACCGCCCGCCGCATGCTCGACGCCGCCGACCTGTGGATCTTCGTCACCACCGCCAGCCGGTACGCCGACGCGCCCGCCTGGGAGCTGCTGCGCCTGGCCAAGGAACGCGGCGCGCGGCTGGCCATCGTGTTGTCCCGGGTGCCGGAGAAGTCCCGCGACGTCATCGACAAACACTTCGCCCGCATGCTCCAGGAGTACGGCCTCGGCGACGTCGAGCGCTTCGTCGTCGAGGAGTCGACCGTCACCGCCGGCCGCCTGGCCGACGCCGACGTCGCCGACCTGCGCATGTGGCTGACGGACCTCTCGGTGGACGAGCAGCGCCGCGAGCAGGCCGTGCGCGCGACCCTGGACGGCGTGCTGAACAGCTTCCGCGCCCGCGTGCCCGCGCTGGCCCGGCACCTGGAGGCCCAGGTCGCGTTCCGCGCTCAGCTGCGCACCGACGTGGACGCCGCGTACATGGGCGCGCTCGCCTGGATCGACGAGGCGACCGGCGACGGCTCGTTGCTGCGCGGCGAGGTGCTGGCCCGCTGGCAGGACTTCGCGGGCTCCGGCGACCTGATGAAGACCATCCACCTGCGCCGCCCCGGCCGCCTGGCGTCCAAGGCCGGGCAGCAGGCGCCCGCCCGGCTGCGCGCCTTCAAGTCCGCGCTGCGCGCCGGGCTGGAGTCGGTGATCGTCACCGCGGCCCAGCGGGCGGCCGAGGAGGTCGTCAACCGATGGCGCCAGCGTGAGGGCGCGGGCGACCGCCTCGCCGCCACACCCGGCCTCGCGCGGCCGTCCGACGAGCTGGTGCGGCGGGCCGGGCGCATGGTCGGGGCCTGGCAGGAGCACGTCGTCGCGCAGATCCGCTCCGGAGGCGTCGCCAAGCGGTCGGTGGCCAAGGTCGTCGCGTTCGACGAGGAGGCGCTGTCCCTGGTGTTCATGGTCGGGTTACTCGGCTACGGCAACTCCGACGTGGCGGCGAACTCCGGCACCACCACCCTGCCCGAACGACTGCTGCGCGGCGTGCTCGGCGCCGAGGCCCTGCGCAGCGTCGGCACCAGGGCACGCACCGACCTGCGGGCGCGGGTCAGCGTGCTGTTCGACGAGGAGACCATGCGGTACGTGCAGGTGCTCGACGAGGCGGGAATCCCCGACGAGGCCGCGGCCAAGCGGCTCTACCAGGCAGCGTACAACCTTGAGGTCGCCCGATGACTGTCAGCGGCGCACGTGCCGGGACGATGGAAAAGCGCACCGATCTCGGCTACCGGCTCACGGCCCTGGCCAAGGTCGTCGAGCTCGGACCTGGGCGGGTCGATCCCGTCCTGCTCGCCGAGGCCGGGCGCCTGCTGCTGCGAGCGGGTGACCGTCTGAGGCTGTCCGGGGACCACACCGTGGTGGCGCTGGCCGGCGGCACCGGCAGCGGCAAGTCGTCCCTGTTCAACCGGATCTCCGGCCTGGAGCTGTCCCCGACCGGGGTCCGGCGGCCGACCACCGCCCGCACCCACGCCTGCGTGTGGGGCCTGGACGGCGCGGGGCCGCTGCTCGACTGGCTGCAGATCCAGTGGCGGCACCGGTTCGCCCGGGCCAGCGCCCTGGACCGGGGGGAGAGCCAGCTCCACGGGCTGATCCTGCTCGACCTGCCCGACCACGACTCGATCCGGGCGCTCACCGACCACGAGGCCGACCGGCTGATCCAGCTGGCCGACCTCGTCGTGTGGGTGCTCGACCCGCAGAAGTACGCCGACGCCGCCACCCACACCCGGTACGTGCGCGAGCTGGCCGGGCACGAGGCGGTCACCGTGTTCGCCCTCAACCAGGCCGACCGGCTGGCGCCCGAGGAACTCGCCGAGTGCGTCGTCGACCTGTCGGACCTCCTCAAGAGCGAGGGCGTGTCGCAGCCGCGCATCGTGCCCACCTCGGCGACCACCGGGCGCGGGGTGAACAGCCTCAAGAGCGTGCTGGCCGAGTCGGTCGCGGGCCGGCGGGCCGCCGTCCAGCGGCTGGAGGCCGACCTCGACCGCATGATGGACAAGCTCACCAAGGTCATGCCCGTCCCGGAGGCCATGTCGGTGCCGCCCACCGTCGACGCCGCCCGCCAGGAGGGCCTCACCGACGCGCTGTGCGACGCCGTCGGGGTGCCCGCCGTCGGCGAGGCCATGGAGAACATCTACGGCGCCCGGTCCCTCGCCTGGGTCGGCTGGCCGTACGCCCGCTGGGCCTCCCACCTGCGCCCCGACCCCGCGCACAGCCTGCGCCTCGGCAACTTCCGCGACGAGATCAGGGCCGTCACCGCCACCTCGATCAGCGCCCAGCCCGCCGAGGTCGAGAACGCCGTCCAGGCCCTGGCCGACGGCCTCACCCCCGGCATGCCCGACGCCTGGCGTGACGGCGTCCGCGACGCCGCCCGCACCAACCTGCGCCACCTCCCCCAGGTCATCTCCGACGAGGTGGCCGAGATCGCCCCCCGCCTGGACCGCGTCCCCCTCTGGTGGCGTCTCCTCAAGATCTGGCAGTACTTCCTGGTCCTCCTGTTCGTCTCCGGCCTAGCCTGGGCCGGCAGCATCCTCTTCTACGGCGTCCTCAACCCCCGCCGCCCCGCCCCCGAACTCCTCAGCGACGTCTCCGCCCTCCCCTGGGTAGCCTTGATGATCGCCAGCGTCCTCGGCCTAGGCCTCCTCTCCGCCATAGCCAGCCGCAACTTCGTAGTCCTAGGCGCCACCAGAGAACGAGAGTCCCTAGAACGCGAAATGCGCCGCCGAATCTCCGCCGTAGCCCAATCCCAAGTAATCCACCCCTTGGAACAATCCCTCCACCACTACAACAACTTCCACACCGCCCTAACCGCCGCCCACCGCTAACCCCCCACCACCCCTGCCCGGCTCGTCAGCCCCGGCGCCCCGGCAGCCCCGTTGGCCCCCGGCCCCCGTCGGCCCCGGCCCCTGGCCCCCGTCGGCCCCGGCCCTCGGCCCCCGTCGGCCCCGGCCCTCGGCCCCCGTCGGCCCGGCCCTCGTCATCCGGTCCGCGACGCCTTATTCCGGCGCCGGGTCGGCGAGAAGTAGTACGGCGAATTCGGCGCCGTCGTACGGCGGCGGACAGGCGTGCCCGCCAGGTCATGGGCCTCGCGAAGGCGCGCTTCGCGCGAAAGGGCGCAAGGGCTGTCTTCTGTGGGGGCGAGCCCCAATGTCACTTAGCTTAAGTTGATCTTGTTGTGGTGTTGGGTGATGAGGGCGATAGTTGGTGGTTTTGTGTGGCGTGTGCCGATGTCGTTGTCGCGTTTGGCGTGGTATTGGTTGTGGCGGGTGCGTTTGACCACGCGGGGGTAGGTGCGGT
>NZ_JBHSRF010000079.1:0-42888 GCF_042658925.1 Sphaerisporangium aureirubrum | reverse complement strand
GGGGCGTCGGGGGATAAACCGAGATCTATCGTGTATGTATCTCCTCAGGGGGCATTCGCCGGGTCGGTGGTGGTTCTTACGGGAGCGGACTGCGCGGAGGGTGGGGCGGATGGCGGGGAGACGGGTTCTGCGGCGGGTGCTGGCCGGAGGGGCTTTGCTGGCGGCCGGGTGGGTGTTGCGGGATGTGCCCGCGGAGCTGGGGGTGCGGCCGCTCAAGGCCGGTGGGGCGCGGGCCGAGCGGATGCGGGGGTCGGGGCTGTTCGCGGACGGGGTGTTCGTCAATCCGATGCCGGGGACCACGCGCGCGCCTTCGAAGCCGCCGCCGCGGTTTCTGCGGGATCTGATCATGGATCGGGAGATCCGCCGTCCGGGTGGGACGATACCGCTGCGTGCGCCGTCGTTCGTGGCGGGCGCGGGAGCGGGAGCGGCGGGGCTTCGGGCGGTGTGGCTCGGGCACGCGTCCACGCTTGTGGAGATCGAGGGGCGGAACGTGCTCTTCGATCCGGTCTGGAGCAGGCGGCCGTCGCCCACGCAGCTGGTGGGGCCGAAGCGGCTGCATCCGATGCCGGTGGGGATCGAGGAACTGCCGGAGATCGACGCGATCGTCATCTCGCACGACCATTACGACCATCTGGACCTCACGACGGTGCGGGCGCTGACCCGGGTCAGTGAGGCGCCGTTCCTGGTGCCGCTCGGGATCGGGGCGCACCTGGACCGGTGGGGGGTGCCGCCGGAGCGGGTGGTCGAGCTGGACTGGGAGGAGCAGGCGCACGTCGCCGGGCTGCGGTTCACGGCCACGGCCGCGCGGCACTTCTCGGGGCGGGCGTTCACCCGCAACGACACCCTGTGGGGCTCGTGGGCGGTGGCCGGGGCCGAACGGCGCGTCTTCTACGCGGGGGACTCCGGATACTTCGACGGCTACGCCCGCATCGGCGCCGACCACGGCCCGTTCGACCTGACCATCATGCCCATCGGCGCCTACAGCCCCGCCTGGCCGGACATCCACATGGACCCCGAGGAGGCGGTCAACGCCCACCTCGACCTCGGCGGCGGGGCATTGCTCCCCGTCCACTGGGGCACGTTCACCCTGGCCCTGCACCCCTGGAGCGAGCCCCCGGACCGCCTGTGGCGCGAGGCCAAGGCCCGCGACGTACGCGTCGTGGTGCCGCGACCGGGGGAGACGGTCGACCTGGACGACGCCCCCCTGGTCGACGGCTGGTGGCAGACGCTGGGCGGCTGACCGCGGCTCTTTCCGGCGAGCGCGAAGTCGTCACTCGTATACGTCGGGCACGTCGTCACGGTTCTCGTCGGCGGTCTCGGCGGCGTGGATCCGCCGGTAGGCGCGGTCGCGCAGGCGGAGGACGACGGCGGCCAGCAGTGCCGCGGTCAGGGAGCCGGCCAGGATCGCCACCTTGACGTGGGTGGCGCGGTCACCGCCGGTCCCGAAGGCCAGTTCCCCGATGAGCAGGGACACGGTGAACCCGATGCCCGACAAGATCGCGATCCCGGCCACGTCCACCCAGGCCAGGCCCTCGCCCAGGGTGGCGCGGGTGAAGCGGGCGACCAGCCAGGTCGCGGCCACGATGCCGATGGGCTTGCCGAGCACGAGCCCGACGAGGATGCCTGCCGAGACCGGGTCGGACAGCGCGGTGGCCAGCCCGTCCAGCCCGCCGAGGGTCACCCCGGCGGTCAGCAGGGCGAAGACGGGCACGGCGACCGCGGCGGAGATCGGCCGGAATCGGTGCTCGAAGTGCTCGGCCAGGCCGGGGCCCGTCCCGGGGCCGCCGGTCCGCCGGCGGTGGAGCACGGGCACGGTGGAGGCGAGCAGCACCCCGGCGACGGTCGCGTGCACTCCCGAGGCGTGCACCAGTGTCCACGTCGCGGCGGCCAGTGGCAGCAGCAGCCACCACGCGCGCACCCGGTACCGCACCAGGACGGCGAAGATCGCCAGCGGGACCAGCGCGGCCAGCAGCGGCAGTACCGACAGGTGGGTGGTGTAGAAGACGGCGATGATGACGATGGCCAGCAGGTCGTCGACCACGGCGAGGGTGAGCAGGAACGTGCGCAGCGCCGCCGGCAGGTGCCGGCCGATGACCGCGAGCACGGCCAGCGCGAACGCGATGTCGGTGGCCGTGGGTATCGCCCACCCCCTGGCCGCGCCTCCGCCGGCGCCGGAGGTGACGAGCAGGTAGAGGATGGCGGGGACGGCGACGCCGCCGAGCGCCGTGGCGACCGGTACCGCGGCGCGTCGCACCTCGCGGAGGTCGCCGGCGACGAACTCGCGTTTGAGTTCGAGCCCGGCGACGAAGAAGAAGATCGCCAGCAGCCCGTCGGCGGCCCACGTCGCGAGGTCCAGCTCCAGGTGCAGCGCCCGGGGCCCGATCCGGAACGAGCGGACCGCCTCGTAGGCCGCGGCCCAGGGGGAGTTGGCCCATGCCATCGCCAACGCGGCGCCGGCCAGCAGCAACGCCCCGCCGACGGTTTCCAGCCGCAGGATGTCCGCGACGCGGCGGGCCTCCGCCCACGACATGCGGTCGAACAGCCGTGGGTTCGCGGCGCCGCTCATGTGTGCTCCAGGTTCGAGGCTCGTCGGACACTGCCGACCAGCCTTCCCGGCGCACCGGTACCCACCTTACGGGTGGTTCCACCCGCACCCGGTGGCCGGGATGCTGCTCCTAGAAGGCGTAGTCGCCGAAGCGTCCCCAGGCCACGAACACGCAGAGCACGAGGAGCACGATGTTGAAGGCGACCACCGGGTACTCCTTGCGGCGCGCGTGGACGAACACCGCGCCGACCATGGTCAGGGCCAGGCCGACCGCGGCCAGCGGGACGAGCACGGGTGCGATGCCGGTGATGGCCGGCAGGACCAGCCCGAGGCCGCCGAGGGCGTCCACGGCGCCGATGGCCTTGACCGCGCCGGGGGAGAAGTCCTCGACCCAGCCGAGGCCGGAGGCGGCGAGCTTCTCCTTGGGCTGGATCATCTTCATCACGCCGGCGGCGATGAACAGGAGGGCGAGCAGGCCGGCGACGACCCATAGGGCGATGTTCATCGATATCCGTTTCTTGCTGTTTTGAGTTGAAGGTTCAAGCGCAATCTAGAGGGATGCGACTTGAAGCGTCAAGTCATCAGGACCGCGCGTCACTTGACGGTTCAAGCTAAACTGGAACGCATGGAGGACGCGCCCCCCCAGCCGCGCTGGCTGAACACCGAGGAGATGGACACCTGGCTGGCGCTGGTCGGCGTCATCGTCAGACTGCCCGCCGCACTCGACGGGCAGCTGCAGCGCGACGCGGGCATCAGCCACTTCGAGTACCAGGTGCTGTCCGGCCTGTCGATGAGCCCCGAGCGCACGCTGCGCATGAGCGACCTGGCGACCCTGGCCGAGGGCTCACTGTCCCGGCTGTCCCACACGGTCAGCCGTCTGGAGAGACGCGGCTGGGTCCGCCGCACCCCCGACCCCGACGACGGCCGCTACACCCTGGCCGTCCTCACCGACGACGGCTGGGCCAAGGTGGTGGCCGCCGCCCCCGGCCACGTCGAGGCCGTCCGCACCTACGTCCTGGACTCGCTCACCAAGGCCCAGGCCCGCCAGCTACGCGACATCGGCCACCGCATCATCCACTCCGTCGACCCCGGCGGCATCTGTCCCAGCTCGTGCCCCTGACTCCGGCTCAGTTGGTGCAGAGGGCGTTCGCGGTGACGTTGTAGATGTACCAGGCCCCACCCGGCGCGATGTACACGGTCGAATAGGAGTAGCTCCACCCGGTGCAGGCCACCCCGGCGGCCAGCACGGCGGACCGCGCCGCCGCCGCGCCGTTGCTCTGCGCCGCCGACGACGAGCTCCCGCCCCCCTGCGCGGTGGCCGACCGCGGCACGGTGTACGGCGACGGTGGCGGCGGCGCGCACCACCCCGAGGCCGTGGCGTTGTAGACGTACGCCGACCCGTCCGGCGCCGTGTACACATGAGTGGTCGTCGTCGTGACCGACGGGCACACCTCCCCCGCCGCCGCGGCCTGGCTGTTCAACGCCGCCCGAGCGTTGCCGGCCGCATTGGCCGCCCCCGCCGAATGCGACGGCCCCGACCCACTGCTCGACGCCGTCCGATAGGTGTCGGCGTGCGCCACCGCGGGACTCAGCCCCACCCCCAGCACCAGAGCGGCCAGGACCGCCGTCACCCGTCGTGCCGTCCCCAGAGACCAAGAGCCTTCGCGGTGGTCCATCACCACTCCTTTGCCCGTTTGGCGTCACCATAGGCGGCCCACCACGGCCGCACCAGCATGGGTGAACACCAGGGCACTCCGACGCCGATAGCCCCTCTGAGCTGCTGAAAGTTTCAGCACCCGGCACCCCGATGGCGCGGTCCCCGTCCCGATCCAGCATTGATCGTCCCCGAATATCGCGTCGCGGACCCAGTGGAGACGATCAGCGGATGCCGCAGTCCGTGGGGCAGGGTGTTGTCAGGAATCCGCGCGGGGCGTGCGGCGCTTTTTGCGGGTGGCCATTCTCAGGAGGATTCCGCCGGTGAGCAGGGTCAGGGATCCGGCGCTTATCAGGATGCCGAGTCGCTGGGAGTCGACGCCGGTGAAGGGGAGTTCAACGCTTTCGGCGGGTTTCTGGGGGACGGCGGGGTGGGCGGGCGGGACGGCGGATTCACCGGTCTTTCTGGATTTCCCGGCCGAGGTGTTTGTGTGGTCGTTTCTGTGGTGGCCGTGGCCGGTGGAGTGGCCGTATTCCTCGACGCCGAAGAAGGAGCCGCCGATTACCTCGTGAATACGCTCGCGGCTTCGGCCGTGGTGTGATCCATGGGTCTTTTCCGTACCTGTGCCGGTGCCGGCCGACGGGGAATGGGGGACGGGGGCGGGAGCGGGGGAGGGGGTGGACGGAGGGAGCACCTGGACGCTGATGCCGATGGAGGTGGCCGGGGATTCGGTCTGGTGGGGGACGGGGACGCGGCGCCGAGCGTGTGCGTCGCGGCTGGTGAGACCGGGTGCGGTGGCGGGAGTGGCGGTGAGGGTGGGGGTCGTGGTGGCGGCGAGGGCGGGGGCGGTGGTGAGGGCGCCGCAGGCGCACAGGATGGCGCTGCCTATGAGGGTGGGTGCGAGGCGCTTGAACACTGATGTCCCCCGAAGCTGAAAATAAAGCAGGTTGACCGGCAGGCGACCGTTCCTTGTGGTATCTCGCATTTACCCGTTTCTCGGTCGGTATCACGGCATGATCGACCTCGGCCTGACCGGTGCGCGGCGTCACCCGAGGCCCGGGTATGCCGCCGGTTGAACACATCGTCATGATGTCTAGGAAATCGACGAGGTTAGACGGCCAATGTGGCGGATGTCGCGTTCGGGGTCGTTGTAGAGAAATGTACGTGAGTAGAGTTCTGCTTGGGGAATGGCTGACGAAGTCTTTCGGGTGGTCATTCTTGACACTCCTGGTGATCGGTCAGAGGCTTTCCGCAATTGATCATCAGAGGTGGCGGGGATATATGTGGATAAAAGTACGGCGATTCGGGCGGGCGCCGCGATGACCGGTGCCGTGGTCCGCCGGGTCCGCCGCGGGGCGGGGCTCCTCGGCGTCCTGTGCGTCCTGCTCGGGTCGGTGCCGGCGGGGCGGGCCGAGTCCGCGCCGTCGCCGTCCGGCTTCTCGTTGCAGGTCAGCCCGACCCGGCTGGAGATCCCGGCGGGTACGGTGACCACCAGCCGGTACTTCTTGCTCACCAACCGGGGGAACACCTCGTTCGAGGTGACCGTCGAGAAGGCCGACTTCGTCGCCGACGAGCGCGGGGCGATGAGCTTCCTCCCCGGGGCGCCGTACGCCGCGTCGGAGTGGGTGACCGTCCGCCCGAAGGGCCTGCGGTTGAAGGCGGGGGAGTCGCGCAAGGTGCTGGTACGGCTGGAGGTGCCGGCCGCCCCGGAGCCCGGCGATCACCAGCTCGCGGTGCTTTTCAAGGTGCCGGCCGGCCGGACTGCCGCCAATATCCGAATTAACCGGACAATCGCCACCCCCATTTTCATCACCGTCCCCGGCCCCGTCGACGACTCGGTCGCGGTGACCGACCTGCGTGCCCCTGGCTTCACGCTGGGCGGGCCGGTGGACATCACCACCCGGATCCGTGACTTCGGCACGATTCACCGCGACTTCCGCGGCACCGGGCGGCTGCGCGTCCGGGTCGGCGGCGACGAGGTCCAGTTTCCCGACTTCACCGTGCTGCGCGGCTCCACCCGCGAGGTCGGCGCCCGCTGGAACCCTCCGCTGATCTGCGTCTGCCACGCGACGGTGTCCGTGCCAGGTCCCGGCGGCGGCACACACGCCTCCACACGGATCGTCGTCCTCCCGTTGCACCTGTTGGCGATCCCCCTCGCCGCGCTCACGGCGCTGTCGCCCATCTGGTTCCTGCGGCGCCGTCGCCGGGCAAGAGTGCCCGCCGCCGCCGCTCCCGGCGGCGTTGAGGACGGTCATCATTCCTAGGCGACATCTCCCCGGTACCGGAACCGGGCGCGGCCTCGCGCCGTTCGCACGGGCGTCCCTGCCGCGCCGAGTGGCGGCACGGCTGGCACTGACCGGCCTGCTCTGCGCCACGCTCACCGCCTTCCCGGTGGCGGAGCGGCCCGCGCACGCGGCGGGCACCACGTTGTTCCTGCAGTCCTTCGCGGAGAACACCGTCGATCCGGCGTACCCGGTCAGCATCCCCGCGTTGCCGAGTGGCGCGTCCGGAACCAACACCGTGTGCCTGACCGCCCGGGGCAACAACAGCCTCACGGGCCTGCACAGCTGCCCGACCAACACCGACGCCCCCGGTCAGGGGGCGCTCCGGCTGACCGCGACGTCCACCTTCCAGGAGGGCGGCCTCTTCGGCGCCACCAGCGTCCCTACCGTCCAGGGCCTGGACGTGACGTTCACCGCCTACCAGTACGGGGGAACCGCGGCCGACGGCATGGCCTTCGTGGCCGCGGCGGTGGACCCGGCCAACCCGCTGCCACCGGCCACCATCGGCCAGCCCGGCGGGGCACTCGGGTACACCTCCACCCGCCAGGGCAATCTGGCGGGTCTCGCCAACGCCTATCTCGGCGTCGGACTCGACGTGTTCGGCAACTTCAGCAGCAACACCTACGAGGGGGCCGCCTGCGTCGACCCGCCGTACATCTCCAGCGGCGGAAGGGTGCCCGGCCAGGTGGTGATCCGCGGCCCGGGTCAGGGCACCACGGGGTACTGCGCGGTCAACAGCACCGCCACCACGACCTCGTCCCCGGCGGTCGCGCTCCGCGGCACCAACCGGAGCAACTCCGCCGTACCGGTCGAAGTCGTGATCAATCCCACGGTGGCCAGCTTCGTCACGGCTTCCGGCGTCACGGTCGCCGCGGGCACCTACAAGGTGGTCTTCACCCCGGTCGGCGGCTCGCCGCGGACGCTGCAGGGCACGCTGCCCACCGTCCCGGCCGGCATGTACCCCTCGCCGAGCTGGCTCAACGCCGGCGGCATCCCGCGCCAGCTGGCCTTCGGCTGGGTCGGGTCCACCGGCTCCGTCACCGACTTCCACGAGGTCGCCAACGCCAAGGTGGTCACCTTCAGCGCCGTCCCGCAGCTCGATGTCGCCCAGACCAGCTACAACGGCTCCGCACCCCAGCCGGGTGACCCGGTGAACTACGTCGTCTCGCCGAGGGTGCTGGCCACGGGCGCCAACGAGACCCAGCCGATCTCTGTCACCGAGACGGTGCCCGCCGGGGTCGTCCCGGTCGGCGCGTTCGGCACCGGCTGGGTGTGCGGGGCTCCGTCCGGGCAGAAGATCACCTGTACCAACAGCAGCACGCCGTTCGTGGCCGGGGTGTCGCTGCCGCCCATCAACGTCGTGGGCATCGTCACCGGCAGCAGCGTCACGCCAGCGCTGATCCAGGGGTCGTCCACCGTGACGGCCTCGTCCGTCGACGCCAACCCGGGCATCGCGACGACCACGACGGCGGGCACGGTGCCGGCGACCCCGACCGGCATCACCCTGAGCACCACGTCCAGCACGATCGCCGGGGGCGTCCCCGTCACCGTCAGCGGGACCAACCTTTCGGGCGCGACCGCGATCGAGATCGGCACCACCGCCGAGCAGCAGGCCGGCACGCCGGTCGTGCTGCTGCCCTGCCCGTCCGGTCCGGCGGCCGGGTGTTTCACCGTCAACGGCGACGGATCCCTGCAGATCTCCTCGATGCCGTCCCGCGCGTCGGCCGCGACGGTGACCGTGACGGTGGTGACGCGGGGCGTCGCGGGCGCGGCGGCGTACGTCTACACCGACAAGCCCGCCACCCCGGCCGCGCCCACCGCCACCGCGGGCGTCAGCAGCGCCACGGTGACCTGGACGGCCCCGGCGAGCAACGGCAGCCCCATCACGAGCTACATCGTGACGCCCATCCGCAACGGCGTCGCGCAGGCGCCGCAGACCTTCGACGCCTCCACCACGACCCGCACGCTGACCGGGCTGACCGTGGGGGCGACCTACAGGTTCACCGTCGCCGCAGTGAACGCGATCGGCACGAGCACGACCAGCCCGCAGTCCAACGCGGTGGTGCCCTACACCGTGCCGGGGCAGCCGACCGGCGTCTCGGCCGTCGCCAAGGACCTGTCGGCGGCGCTGACCTGGACGGCGCCCGCCAACGGCAGCAGCCCCATCACGAGCTACATCGTCACGCCCTACATCGGCGGCGTGGCGCAGACCCCGCAGACCTTCACCGGCACCGGGACCACCGCGACCGTCACCGGCCTGACGGCGGGCACCGCTTACACGTTCACCGTGACCGCGGTGAACGCCGCCGGCCCCGGCCCCGCCTCCGCGCAGTCGGCCGCGGTCACGCCCAACGCTTTGCCGGCCCTGACCTTCCCGCCGCCGCCGGGCGGCCAGGTGGGCGTGCCGTACAGCGACCAGCTGACCCGCAGCGGCGGCACCACGCCGATCGTGTGGTCGGTCAGCGCGGGCAGTCTGCCGCCGGGCCTGACCCTGAACGCCTCCACCGGCCTGCTGTCCGGCACACCCACCACCAGCGGCACCTATTCGTTCACCGTCCGGATCGTCGACGCGGAAGGCAACAGCGACACCAGGCCGGTGACGCTGGTCATCGTGGCGAGCCCGACGCTGACCTTCCCGCCGCCCCCGGCCGGGCAGCAGGGGGTGCCCTACAGCACTCAGCTCACCGTGAACGGGGGCACCGCGCCGTTCGTGTGGTCGGTCAGCGCGGGCAGTCTGCCGCCGGGCTTGACCCTGAACGCCTCAACCGGCCTGCTTTCCGGCACGCCCACGACCCTCGGCAGCTATCCGTTCACCGTCCAGGTCACCGACGCCAACAACCAGAGCGCCACCAGGCCGGTGACCCTCGTCATCGGGGCCGGGCCGATCGTCATCACCAAGACGGCGAACACGACGGCCGCCACACCCGGTTCGACGCTCACCTACACGATCACCGTCGCCAACACCGGCACCACTCCCTTCACCGGCGTCACCTTCACCGACCCGCTGACCGACGTGCTGGACGACGCCACCTACAACGGCGACGTCTCCGCGACCTCCGGGACGGCGGCCTTCAGCAGCCCGGACATCACCTGGACCGGTGACCTGGCGGCGGGCGTGACCGCGACGATCACGTATTCGCTGACCGTCAAGCCGGTGGGCTCGGGCAACGGCACCATGGTCAACACGGTCGCCTCCACCACGCTCGGCACCGACTGCGCGGCGGGCAGCACCGACACGCGGTGCAAGGCGACGGTCCAGCTGCTCGCCCTGACGATCGTCAAGACGGCGGACGCCCCGGCCGCCACGCCAGGCACCGTCGTGCAGTACACCGTCACGGTCACCAACAGCGGCGAGTCGGCGTACGCCGCCGCGGCGTTCACCGACTCGCTGGCCGGCTTGCTGGACGACGCGACGTACAACGGCGACGCCACGGCGACCTCGGGCGCGGTGGTGTTCACCAGCCCCGATGTGAGCTGGACCGGCGCCTTGGCGGTCGGCGGTTCGGCCACGATCCGCTACTCGGTGACGGTGCGCGATCCCGATCCGGGGGACAAGACCCTGACCAACGCGGTCACCTCGGCCACCCCGGGGAACAACTGCCCGGCGGGCGGGAGCGACCCGCGGTGCACGGCCACGGTGACCGCCCTGATCCCTCAGCTGACGATCACCAGCACCACCGACAAGAGCACGGCGGTCCCCACCGATGTGGTGCGGTACACCGTGACGGTGGAGAACACCGGGCAGGTGGCGTACACCGGTGCGAACTTCACCTTTGCCCTGGCCGACGCGCTGGACAACGCGACGTACAACAACGACGCGGTGACCAGCTCGGGGGGCCTGACCTTCAACCTCGACGGCACGGTCACCTGGCAGGGTGATTTGGCGATCGGGGAGACGGCGACGCTGACCGCCACGGTGACGGTGAACAACCCGGCCACCGGCGGCCCCACGATGACCAGCTCGATCACCTCCACCACCCCGGGCAACAACTGCCCGGTGGGCGGGAGCGCTCCGGCCTGCTTCACCACCGTGACCATCCTGCAGCCGGAACTGACCATCACCACCACCGCCGACGCGGCGACCATCACGCCGGGCGGGACGCTGACCTACACCGTGCTCATCGCCAACACCGGCCCCACCGCCTACACCGGGGCGAGCGTCGTCACCTCGCTGCAAGGTGTGCTGACCGACGTGGTGTACGGCGGCGACGCCACCGCGACCGCCGGGACGGTGAGCTACACCGCGCCGAACCTGACCTGGACCGGCGACCTGGCGATCGGGGCCACCGCGACCGTGACCTACACCGTGACGGTGCGCGACCCCGACCCCGGGGACAAGGTGCTGATCACCAGGAGCAGTTCGTCCGTGCTGGGAAGCACCTGCCCGACCGGCTCCAGCAATCCCGGATGCACCGCCGTGGTGATCGTCCTGGTGCCGCAGCTCACCATCACCACCGGCGCCGGCGCCGCGAGCGCCGTGCAGGGCGGCACGGTGACCTACACCGTCACCATCGCCAACGCCGGCGAGACTCCCTACACCGGCGCGACGGTGACCACCTCACTGGCCGGGGCGCTGGACGACGCGACGTACGGCGGCGACGCCGGCGCCACCAGCGGCAGCGTGTCCTACACCGCGCCGAACCTGACCTGGACCGGCGACCTGGCCCCCGGCGCCACCGCCACCGTCACCTACACCATGACCGTCCGGAACCCCGACCCAGGCGACGGCCTGATCACCTCCGCCGCCGTCTCCGGCGTCCCGGGCAGCACCTGTCCGGTCGGCGGCACCGACCCGCGCTGCGTCACCACGGTCCGGCTGACCCGGGTCCAGCTCAGCCAGAGCTACGCCGAGTCCACCACCACACCCGGCTCGGTGATCCACCTGTCCGCCACGTTCGTCAACACCGGCCAGACGCCGTACAGCGGGATGAGCGTGTCCGCCAGCAGCCTCGACACGGTGGACGACGCCACCCCCAGCGGCGACCAGGTCGCCAGCTCGGGCACGCTGGTGCTGACCCCCACGGGCATCACCTGGACCGGCGACATCCCGGTCGGTGGCAACGTCACCATCACCGGAACCCTCACCGTGAAGAACCCCGACCCGGGGAACAAGGTGATCACCGGCACGCTGGTCTCGTCCGCCCCCGGCAACAACTGCCCGTCCGGCGGCACCGACCCCCTGTGCACCGCCCGGGTGGAGGTGCTCATCCCGGGGCTCTCCTTCACGGTGACCGCGGACACCGCCACCCAGGTCCCCGGCGGCACCGTCGGCTACACGATCACCGTGAGCAACACCGGGCAGACGCCGTACACCGGCGCGACGATGACCGACGACCTGGCCACGGTGCTGCTGGACTCCACCTACAACGCTGACGCGGCGGCGACCGCCGGCGCCGTCTCCTACTCGGGCACGGTGCTGACCTGGACCGGCGACCTGGCGGTGGGCGCCACGGCGACCATCACCTACAGCGTCACCGTGCTCGATCCGGATCCCGGCGGCAAGTCGCTGGTCACCACGGTCGTCTCCACCGCGGTGGGCAGCACCTGCCCGCCCGCCAGCGGCAACGCGGCGTGCACGTCGGTGGTGGCCGTGCTCACCCCGGCGCTGACCATCGTCAAGACCACCGACCGGGCGACCGCCGTGGCGGGGGAGACCATCGCCTACACGGTCACGGTCACCAACACCGGGCAGACCCCGTACACCGGCGCGACGCTGACCGACGACCTGACCGCCGTGCTGGACGACGCCGCCTACAACGGCGACGCACTCGCGACCGACGGCACGGTCGGCTTCACCACGCCGAATCTCACCTGGACCGGGGATCTCGGCCTCGGCGCGTCGGCCACCATCACCTACACGGCCACGCTGGACAACCCGTCGACCGGTGACGATCAGCTGGTCAACACGGTCACCTCGCCCACCTCCGGCAACAACTGCCCGCCCTCCTCGACCGACGCGCGGTGCGCCGCGACGGTGACCGTCACCCAGGCCACCCTCCTGACGTTCACCAAGTCCGCCCCGGCCGCCTCCACCGTGCGGAGCGGGGTGGTCACCTACACCGTCACCGTCGCCAACGCGGCGGCGACCCCCTACCTCGGGGCGACGTTCACCGACCCGCTCGGAGACGTCCTGGACGACGCGGTGTACGGCGAGGACGCGTCCGCCACCTCCGGCACCGTCTCCTACACCGCGCCGAACCTCACCTGGACGGGTGACGTGCCGGCCACCGGGTCGGTCACCGTGACGTACTCGGTCACCGTCAACGCCGCGGACACCGGTGACGACGAGCTGACCAACACGCTGACCTCCACGTCCCCGGACAGCAACTGCCTGAGCGGGAGCACCGACCCCCGCTGCGCGGTCACGGTCACCGTGTCCGGCCTGACCATCGTCAACAACTCGGACGCCGCCACGACGACGCCGGGTGCGACGGTGCGGTTCACCGCCACCTTCACCAACACCGGCCAGACGCCGTACTTCGGGATCAGCGTGTCCTTCGTCGCCGCGGACCTGCTGGACGATGTCACGCCCAACGGCGACGAGGCCGCGACCTCCGGGGTGATGTCGATCGGACCGGCCGGGCTGACGTGGACCGGGGACATCGCGCCGGGCGCCACGGTCACGCTGTCGTCTTCGTTCACGGTCCACGACCCCGACACCGGGAACCACGACATCGTCTCCGGGACCGTCTCCGACACGCCGGGCAGCAATTGCCCGACCGGCGGCACCGACCCGCAGTGCGTCATCAACGTGCCGGTGCTGATCCCCGAGCTCACCCTCGGCAAGAGCGCGAGCGCGGCGGTCACGGTGCCCGGCGGGACGGTGACCTACACGATCCTGGTGCGGAACACCGGGGAGACGCCGTACACCGGGATCACCGTCACCGACCCGCTGACGGGTGTGCTGGACGACGCGGTGTACAACGACGACGCCACCGCGACCAGCGGGGTCATGTCGTACGCGAGCCCGGTGCTGAGCTGGACCGGTGACGTCGCGGTCGGCGCCGTGGTGACCATCACGTACTCGGTCACCGTGCGCCGCCCGGATCCCGGCGACAAGCTGCTGGTCAACACGCTGTCGTCCACGGCGCCGGGGAGCCTGTGCGCGCTGGAGGGGAGTGTCTCCGCGTGCACCGCCCAGGTCGGCGTGCTCACCCCCGCGCTGACGATCGTCAAGACACCGGGCGCGGCCACGACGACACCGGGGGCCACCGTGACGTACACCATCACGGTCACCAACAGCGGGCAGACCTCCTACACGGGCGCGACGCTGACCGACGACCTGACCGGGGTGCTGGACGACGCCGTCTACAACGGCGACGCCACCGCGACCAGCGGCACCGTCGGCTTCACCTCGCCCGGCCTCACCTGGACCGGGAACCTCGGCCTCGGGGCGTCGGCCGTCATCACCTACACCGTGACGGTGCGGTCGCCGGACCCCGGGGACGAGATCATGACCAACCTGGTCACCTCGGCCACCGTCGGCGCCAACTGCCTCACGGGCGGCACCGACACCCGGTGCGCCGCCACCGTCCGGGTCGCGGTGCTGACGATCACCAGCGTCACCGACAGGAGCACGACGTTCCCCACCGATGTGGTGCGGTACACGGTGACGGTGGTGAACGACGGGCAGGTGCCGTACCCCGACGCGAACTTCACCTTCGGACTGGCCGGGTCGCTGGACAACGCGACGTACAACAACGACGCGTTGACCAGCTCGGGAGGCCTGACCTTCAATCCCGACGGCACGGTCCTCTGGCAGGGCGCCGTACCGGTGGGCGGGACGGTGACGCTGAGCGCGTCGGTGACGGTGAACAACCCGCCGACCGGCGGGGACACCATGACCAGCTCGATCACCTCCACCACCCCGGGCGGCAACTGCCCGGTGGGCGGCACCGACCCGGCCTGTAGTACCACCGTGACGATCCTGATCCCGCAGCTGACCATCACGAACACCGCCGACGCGGCCACCACGACGCCGGGCGGTACGGTCGCCTACACCCTCGTCATCACCAATACCGGGGAGATGCCGTACACCGGGATCAGCGTGGTCGACTCGCTGCAAGGTGTGCTGCCCGACTCGGTGTACAACGGCGACGCCACCGCCACGTCCGGCTCGGTGTCCTACACCGAGCCGAACCTGACCTGGACCGGCGATCTGGCGGTCGGGGCGAGCGCGACCGTGACCTACACGATCACCGTGCGAGACCCCGACCTCGCGGACAAGGTGATGATCAACGTCGCGACGTCAGGCGCGCTCGGCAGCACCTGCCCGACCGGCTCGCCGGGGGCCGGATGCACGGCCGTGGTGCTGGTCCTGGTGCCGCAGCTCACCATCACCGTCGGCGCCGACGCCACCAGCGTCGTGGCCGCCGGCACGGTCCGCTACACCGTGGTCGTGGCCAACACCGGCCAGACGCCGTACACCGGGGCGGTCGTGACGACCTCGCTGGCCGGGGTGCTGGACGACGCGGTGTACAACGGCGACGCCACCGCCACCGCCGGCGCGGTGAGCTACACCGAGCCGGACCTGACCTGGACCGGCGACCTGGCCCTCGGCGCCGTCGCCACCATCTCCTACACCGTCACCGTCCGCAATCCCGACCCGGGAAGCGGGACGCTGACCACCACCGTCGTCTCGGCCGTGCCTGGCAGTACCTGCCCGATCGGTGGCACCGACCCGAACTGCTCGAACTCGGTCACCGCCGTGGCGCAGGCGATCGAGCTGAGCGCGCTCACCGACTCGTTCACGCTCACCGGGCCGCCGGATACCACTGTCCAAGCCGGCGGCGCGGTGATCGTGACGGTCGTCACCAACAGCCCGAACGGCTACACGGTGACGGTGAGCCCCTCCACGGCGGAGCTCACCGCACCCGGCATCGCGGCCACCATCCCGGTCGCCAACCTGAAGGTCCGTAAGGCGGGCACCACGGTGTTCCAGCCGCTGTCGGCGACCACGCCGGTGCTGGTCCACCAGCAGATCATCCCGTCGGCGGCGAACGGGGACGTGCTCGTCAATGACTTTGAGGTGGATATTCCCTATGTCCCATCCGGCAGGTATTCGGGAGTCATTGACTATATTGCCAGCACGCAATGACCGATAATTCCGTCACTTTGCGGGCTCGGGAAATCGGCCAAGATGGGCATTCCGCTTAAAATCCTTGGTGTGCATATTCAGGAGGTTTATCGGGTGGAAAAGCTGGCGATCATCGTGACGAGTTGGTATCGAAACGGGGGGCAATATGTCCAATATCAGATATCCGCGGATCGCGTTCGCGGCATTCGTGCTGACGGCCGGCGGGATGCTCGGACCGGGGGCGCCGGCCGCGCAGGCGGACACCGACACCGGGTCCACGACCGTGAACGTCGAGGTCACCTCGTCGATCACGCTGACGGATCTCACCCCGGAGATCACGCTGACCGGCGCGCCGGGCGAGGTTCCCACGGCCCAGGTGACGATGGTGGTGACCACCAACAACTTCGCCGGATACAACGTCACGGTCGTACCGCGCACGGCCAACCTGACCCCGGCCATCGTCGGGAACACCGACGTCATCCCGGCGTCGAGCCTGCAGGTCTCCGGCCCGGCGCAGACGGGGGCGTTCGTCAACCTCACCCCCGGAACCCCGTTGGTGGTGGCCACCAGCGACGACCCGTCGCCCGCGGGCGGGGACAGCATCACCAACAACTACCGGATCACCGTTCCGTACGTGCGTCCGGACGTCTACAGCGGCATTCTCGACTATGTCGTCACCACTCTGTAGCCGAGATCCCCGCACGGTTTGACACCCAACGAGGATCGGCGGATTCCTGCGGACGTCGCGGCGTGGTGGAGCTGGCCAAAAACCATATGCCGGCTCACCCACGTTCACCGACCGGTCGTCGTACC
Source organism: Sphaerisporangium aureirubrum (assembly GCF_042658925.1). Classification (NCBI taxonomy): domain Bacteria; kingdom Bacillati; phylum Actinomycetota; class Actinomycetes; order Streptosporangiales; family Streptosporangiaceae; genus Sphaerisporangium; species Sphaerisporangium aureirubrum. Next base: position 26,518 of record NZ_JBHSRF010000079.1, on the reverse strand, counting down.
GGAATCACCCGCCCGCCGGACATCGCCCAGCCGAGGGAACACGCTCATGACCTTCAGCCACACCCCTGTGACGACACCCCTGTCCTCGCTCGCCACGGCCGCGCTGGCCGCCGCCCTGGTGGCGGCCGCCGCCGTGCCGGTGGCCGCGCGCGCCGCCGATCCCGGGCCCGACGCGCCGGAGCGGCCGTACGCGCTGAACATCGCCATCGGCAACGGCCACCAGGCGGTCAAGCGCGGCGACCGCCTCGTCTACACCATCGACGTCGGGAACAGCGGGGCGCACGGCACGCCGTCCCTGCTGCTCAGCCAGACCCTGCCGCCCGGCCTGGCGTTCGTCTCGGCCAAGCCCGAGGGCAAGGTGTCCGGCGGACGAATCTCCTGGCGGCGCACACTGCCCGCGGGCGGATCCGGCCGGTACAGCGTGGTGACCCGCGTGGAGCGGGTGCCCGAGCCCGCCCGGCGCCTGGCCGTCGTCGCCTGCGCCGCGCTCAAGACCGGCCGGCGCCCTCTCGTCTGCGCGACCGACTCCGACGTGCTGCCCGCCGCGGCGCCCGCGGCCGCCGAGACGAGCGCGCCGGGCCAGAGCCTGTGGTACGTGGGCGCCGCCCTCGCCCTGCTGCTGATGGCCTCGCTCGGGCTGCGCCTGCGGCGGCGTGCGCGGCGCGGGCAGGGCGGCGTCGCCGCCGGCTGAACCGGGACACGCAGGCCGGGGGGCATTTTATTCGAGCGTGCGGGGCGGCCGGTTGTTTCATGGTTGACGGCTATCTAGGCATATTTTACGCTATGTTAGCGTTTCGCTAGCGCTGCCGTATATTCCCACGACAGGAGGCTCTAATGACGCCCGAACTGACGCGGACTACGACCGAAACCCCCGTTATGCTCACGCCCGAATTCGTCCAGAAGATGCTGGTGGCCCGGCAGGCCGTCCAGGTCGCGAAGTTCCGTACCACCTGCACCGACTGCGTGCCGAACTACTGATCGACAGTGGTCCTCACCCGGTTGGTCAATGGTTTCCGGCACGGCACCAAAATCGGGTTTTCGGGACCTATCTGGTACACGGGTGAATGACAGCGGGATGGTGTCCGGGGGTGCTGTCCGACCGCATCCCCGGCTATCATTGGGCGCCGTCCCCGGGCACATTCTGGCGGCGCTCGACCGCGCGAACCGCGGCGTCGTCGTGCTCGCGGTGGACGGCCTGTCCTTGCGCGTCGCGACCGACGTGTGGACGTCCGCTCACGTCGCCGCCCTCACCTCGACCTTCCCCAGCACCTCCGCCACGGCGTGGATGACCGCCGTCACCGGCGCGACGGTGCCCGAGCACCTGGTCGTCGGCGCGGTCTACCGTTCCCCCGCCGCGGACGCGATCGTCAACGTGATCACGGGGGACCCCCTGCGGGCCGGGCCCTCCGACGCCCTGCGCGCCCTGCCCACCGTGTTCCAGGCCGCCGCCGCCCGCGCGCGCGCCCTCGTCGTCGGACGGGAACTGGAGACACTCGGCGGCCCCTGGGTGACCGCCCTGCTGCGCGGCGCCGAGAGGGGGCCGAAACCCGACCCCCGCGCGCTGGACGCCGAGGCGGACGACCCGGCGGAACTCGCTGAGGCCGTGGCCCGCGACGTCGAGGACGCCCTGGCCGCCCACCGGGGCGACGAGCCGTTGCTGCTGTGGGTCTACGTCAACCTCGACCTGCACCTGCACCGCCACGGGTACGACGACCGCGCCGTCGACGCCGTACGTTCCCTGGGGCGGCACGCCAGGGCCTGGGCGGCCCGCGGCTGGACCGTGCTCGCGCACTCCGACCACGGCCACGTCAGGTGCGAACCGGACCCCGCGCTGCACGACGCGTGGGCCCGGGTGGACACCCCCGAGCTGTGCGCGCTGCCCGGCGGCGGCGCCGGACGGGTGCGATGGCTGTACCCCCGGGAGGGGCGCCGCGCCGAGGCCGCGGAACGGCTGCGGGACGGGCTGGGCGGCCACGCCATGGTCGTGGACGCGGAGGACCTGCCCGGCCTCGGCCTGATGGACCTCACGCCTGACGTGCGCGAGCGCGTCGGCGGCGTCGTCGCCATCGCGACCTCGCCCCGCTTCCCGCTGCCCGTGCCCGGCCTCGCGTACGAGCACGGGGCGCTCACCGAGGACGAGATGATGGTGCCGCTCGCCACCTGGGGCTGACCGGCGTCAGGCCGTCACGGGCACCCTGCGGCGCGGCGCCAGCACGAACACCGCCACCACCGTGAACGCCAGCGCGCTGAACGCGTACACCAGGCGGTACTCCACGAATTGAATGATGAACGACCCGAGCGCCAGCGACAGGACGAACGGGATGTCGATCAGCGCGTCCATCGCGGTCAGCGCCCGCCCCTGGAGGGCCCCCTCGGTGCGGCGCTGCACCAGCGTGGTGGTGGCCACCATGAAGACCGGGATGGACACCCCGACGAGCACCCCGGCGGCGCACATGCCCACCTCGCTGGTCGGGATGACCAGCAACAGGCCCACGGCGCTGAACAGGAACCCGATCGCGGCCGTGCGCCGCTCGCCGAACCGCCGGATGAGCGTGCCCACCATGAGGCCGCCCGCGATGGACCCCGCGCCCTGGAAGGCGGAGATCACGCCGATGAACGCCGAGGAGCGGTTCAGCCCCTGGTCGACGGCCGCGAACATCGCCGGGTTGATCAGGCCCGCCGCGCCGAGGGACAGCCCGAGCGCGATCACCGCGCCGCGCAGATCGGCGGTGCCGAGCACGTGCCGCACGCCCGCCGTCAGGTCCCGCCACAGATGGGTGGGCTCCCCGTCCCGCGACCGCACCAGGTCCGGCGTGCGCCGCAGCATCAGCAGTATCAGCACCGACACCAGGAACGTCCCGGCGTCCAGCAGGGCCACCGCGCCGAGCCCGACCGTCACGAAGATCCCCGCGCCGAGCAGCGGCCCGAGGATCCGCAACCCCTGCGCGAGCGACCCGAACAACCCGTTGGCGTCGCCCAGCAGCTCCGCGGGCACCATCGAGTGGACGAGCCCGCCCCGCGCCGCGTTGAAGATCGCGTTGGAGATGCCGTACCCCAGCGTCACCGCGAAGACGATCCACAGGTCGCCCTCGTCCCGCACCAGCAGCAGGCACAGCACCAGCGCCGCCGCCACCAGGTCGTTGACGATCAGCGTGGTCCGCCGCGGGAAGCGGTCCACCAGCAGCCCCGTCAGCGGCGCCAGCAGCGACGGCACCGACAGCAGCACGAACACGACACCCGCCAGGGCGTCGGAACCGGTCAGCTCCTTCACCCAGATGGCGAGCACGACCAGCAGCGCCCGGTCCCCGAACATGTTGATCGCCTGACCCGCGAACAACAACATGAACTTCGGATCACGCATGAGCCGGCGCATCGGGCGCATCGGCACCTCCTTCGGCAGCGCCGGTGGCGTCGGCGATCGGACTGACATCCCCGGGGGCGGTCGCCGGGTCGGGAGTGGCGGACTCCCCGGCCCAACCGGCCGCCACCAGCAGGTCCAGGAACTCCTCGGCGAAGGCGGCGTCCACCGGGATCCCCGAGGCGAGCTCCGCGTGCCGCGCCACCCCGGCCCGGTCCCGCACCCCGTCGACGGCGTGCGCGAGGGCCAGCATGAGCGCGTACCCCCGGGACCGGTCGGCGGCGAGCCGCGCGTCCACCCACCGCCGCCCCGCCTCCCCGGCGGCCTCGGCGAACCCCCGCACGTTGAACGGACCCGGCCAGCACCGCCACACGCGGCCCCCTCCGGCCGCGGGGGGCTCGCCGTACGGGAGCCGGGTGCCGATGTGCGCGGCGAGGTCCTCGACCCAGCGGCGGGTGTCCGTGCTTCCCGCCTCCCCGCACAGGTCGTCCAGCCACCCGAGCGCGGCGATCCCCACCTCCGCGCGGTGCCGCAGCAGGGCGGGGGAGGCGGGAAGGCATTCGAGCAGCCGGGCCGCCGTCCACTGGACCGCGATGGTCTCCAGCTCCGGCCGGTCGGCGGGGGTGGCGCCGCTGAGCACGGCGGCCATGGTGGCGGCGACCGTCCCGGTGCGGCGCAGCTCGGCGGGGTCGACCTTGTCCAGGGTGTCGGCCGAGCTGTGGTTGAACCGGTCGGGCCAGTGCCCGAGCGTCACCACGGGTGTGCCGATGGACCGGTCGGCCAGAAGACTGTGATCGGAGGCCCCCGCGAACGGCGTGGCACGCCAGGTCCAGGTGTCGCAGGGCACCGTCCCCGCGTACGAGCGCGACGCCTGGGGCAGCGACGCCACCACGTGCTCGGCGAGCGCGCTCACGAACCCGGGCAGGTGGTCCGGGCACCGCTCCACGATGAGCGGGCCGCCGCACAGGCGCTGGTCCTCCCCGGCCATGTCCACGTTCACCGCGGCGAACGGCGCCCCGGCGGCGATGTCGTGCAGATAGGCGGCCGTCCCGGTGAACTCGGGCCCCCACAGGAACCGCACGCCCCGCCGCCTGCGGACCCCGGCCGGGGCGCCGGCCAGCACCCGGGCCGTCCCGAGCAGCGCCGCCACCCCGCTGGCGTTGTCGTTGGCGCTCGGCCGCGGATGGCACAGGTGGGCGCTCAGCAGGATCTCGTCCGCCTCGTCCCCGGGCAGCACCCCCGTCACCACCGGCATGGTCGCCCCGGGCTCCGCCGTGACGGTCACCCGCGCCCGGCCCCGCGCCATCAGCCGCGCCCCCACCCCGCGCGGCACGCTGAACGCGAAAAGCGGCCCTCCCGCCCGTAACTCCACCCGCCCTGTGCCGCCGCCCGGCGAGACCTGCTCGGTGACCACCCCCACGGCCCCGCGGCTCTCGGCCAGTTCCAGAACGTACCCGAGCCCCACCTCCGGCTCGTCGTGCACGACCAGCGTCCCGGGCCGCGCCTCGGCGGCCCGCACCACAGCCACTTCCACCCCGCCGTCCCCGGTCCCCGCCGAGTAGGCCCCGAGCGTGAACGGCTCCTCCGGGTACCGGACCGCGGCCCCCGCGCCCACCTCGGACAGCACCGCCCGCACCGGGGTCCAGCCCGTCGGCGCGCGGAACGACCACCACCGCCGCTCCCCGTCGGCGGGGAACTCGTGCACCCGCACGTCCTTGAGCCCGGCCTCCTCGGCCCGCCCGGCGACGTACGCGGCGGCCGCCGCGATCCCGGCGGACGCCTGGTACCTGTCGAACCCGCACACCGCCGCGACATCTGCCATGGCGGCGTCGACGTCGAAACCGGAGTGCACCCGGCGGACGACGTTCCGAACGCTCACCGGCCCCCCAGGGCCACGACGGCGGCCCGGCGTCTCGCGCTCAACGGCACACTGATCCGGGTCAGCGCCGCCGCGGTGCCGCCGCCCGCCCCGGGGGCGCCGGACAGCGCGCGGATCGGCTTGCCGGTGATGCCCGGCGGCGGGTCGCCTTCGACGGTCACCCAGGGGAGGGCGGGGTCGCCGGGGTTCACCGTGCGGCCGAGGTGGCGAAGGACGGTGACCAGCTCGGGTTTGGCGGTCTCCAGGGCGGCGCGCAGCGGGGCGAGCACGTCGCCCCGGGCCAGCAGGTGGAGGGCCACCTCGAAGGACAGCGACGAGATCGCGAGGGGCGGGGCGAGCCGCCGGAGCGAAGGTGCCGCGCCGGGGGAGCAGACGGCGAAGCCCGCGCGCAGGCCGCCGGAGCAGTAGCCCTTGGACAGGCTGCGCAGGACGACCAGGCCGGGGACGTGGGCCGTGAGGGGGACGGCGCTGGCGCCGGGCCCCGCGTAGGCGGCGCACGCCTCGTCCAGCACCAGGAGGGCGCCCGCCCGGTGGGCGGCGTGCGCGAGTTCCGCGACGCGATCGGCCGGGAGCAGGTCGCCGAGCACGCCGGGGCGTTCGACGAGGACCAGGGACGGCCGCTCGGCCGCGACGACCTCGGCGGCGTCGCCGGCGGCCGGGTCGAAGATCCGCAGGGTGGCCCCCTGGCGGGCGGCCCAGCCGGGGAGGTCGGGGTGGGCGTACCGGGTGCACAGGACGGTCCCGGGGCCGGCGAGCGCGCTCAGCGTGTGCAGCAGGCCGGTCGTGCCCGCTCCGGCCACCACGCGGTCCGGGGCGATCTCGGTCCCGAAATGCCGGGAAAGGGCGGGTGCGGCACGTTCCCCGCCGTAGGGGTCGCGCAGGGCGTAGTCGCGCGCGAGGTCCAGGACGCCCCATCCGGTGCCGGGCTGCGCGCCGGGCTCGGTGCCCGCCGGGGGGATGCCGGTGACCTCCGTCCAGGCCTCGATGAGGATGTGGCGCACGAAGTCGACCTCGTCGGGGGCCGAGCGAAGGTCGATGGGCGCCGGCGAGGGCCGCGTGTGGTCCAGGACGGCGGGCTGGGGGAGGGGGCGGCGGTGGGCCAGGAACTGGACGTAGCGGGTGTCCAGCCCGACGGGGGCGTCGGGGGTGAAGTCGGCGTCGGCGCGCAGGACGTCGAAGCCGGACTCCGCCAGCAGGGACGCCACCTCGGGCGGGCGGTACAGGCGGACGTCGTCGCGCAGGCGGGCCACGGCGCCGCCGGGGTAGGTGACGCGCAGCTCGCCGCGGCTGCGGCCGGACAGCGTGTCGTAGGTGCGCAGGAAGTCGAAGACCGTGCCCTCGGCCTCGAAGCGGGCGGTGGGCTGGTAGCGCCGCAGGATGGCGTCCACATTGGAGTGGTCGAGGACCAGCAGGCCGCCGGGCACGAGCAGATCCCGCACCCGGCGCAGCAGGCGCGCCTGCTCGGCGTCCTGCCCCCAGCCGAACGCCTGGAGGCAGATCACGGCGTCGACCTCGGGAAGGTCGGCGTGCCCGAGCAGGTCGGCCTCGACGAGCCGCAGCGGCACCCCGGCCTCCGCCGCCGTCTCGGCGGCGCGGTCCAGCGCCCAGCGGCACACGTCGACGCCGGTCACCTCGTAGCCGTGCTCGGCCAGCGGGACCGCGTGCCGTCCGACGCCGCAGCCGAGGTCGAGCACCCGGCGGCCGGGGGCGTGCGCCTCCAGGGTTTTGAGCAGGTACGCCACCTCACCGGCCGTGCGCTCGGCGGTGTACTCGTGCCGGGCGAAGCTCCAGAAGTCGGCGGTGAAGTAGTCGGCGTACCAAGCTGTCACGAGAATTCCTGGCGGCCGAAGAAGTCGCACACGTCGCACAGGTCGGCCGGGTTCGGCACGCCTTCCTGAAGGATGTAGACCCCTTCGCACACGCGGCACTTCTGCTCCACCAGCGGGAACATGTAGCGCTGCATGTTGGCGAACGACTCGAACAGGTAGTAGTCGATTCCCGGCCACAGCCCGTACAGGTGGTCGGCCATGGCGTACGCCATCGACCGCTCCTGCGGCCCGGTGGTGAACCGGCCGGGCGTGCCCTGGCGGTTGAGCTCGGGCGCGACCAGCTCCAGGTAGAGCATGAGCTCCTTCTTGGTGACGCGGTACAGCGGGAAGATGTACCGCAGCCCGCCGAGCTCGCGCACCGGGATGCCGCCCATGCGGTACCCGCTGGTCAGCCAGGTGACCATGCTCGCCACCAGGTCGTCGGCGTTGAAGCCGAACGCCACGGTGCCCGCGCCGATCTCCTGGGCGTGGTTCTCCAGCATGCGCCGCAGCACCTGGTGGCCGACCACCATGTTGAGGTGGCGCATCTCGCCGGACACGACGCTGTTCATGGCCTCCACGAACGGCTTGCGCATCCGGAAGACCCGCTCGATGTCGTCGGCGGTGACGATGACCTGGTCGATGCCGAGGCCGGCCGCCGAGGCGCGGGCCGCGGCGAACGTCGCGGGCTCCTCCCAGTCGGGCAGCCCGGTGATGGTCACCGAGGTCATGTTGAACTTGGGCAGGCGCTCCCCGGTGCGCTCCAGCAGCTTGAGGAACGCCACACTGTCACGGCCGCCGGACAACCCGATCACCACCGAGTCGCCGGCGCGCAGCACGCCGTTGCTGAGGACGCTCTGCACGAACGCCTCCTCGCAGTACCGCACGAAGCCCTCGGCGTCGAACTGCTCGACGCGCTGCTCCAGCTGTCCGTTGACGTCGAACAGCACGGTCTTGGCGTAGATCGGGTCGGAGGTTCCGTAGACGGTGCGGGCGGGACGCCGGGTCACGTCCAGGTCGTAGTGGCGCACCTGGCGGATCTCGATGACGTCGTCCGGGCCGACGGTGGTGGTCTCCTCGGGGACGATCTTCCCGTTGACCGTGGTGAGCACGGCGTTGACCGGAATGCCGTGCGCGGTCAGGACCTCGGTCAACGGTCGGCCGGGTGTCGCGTCCAACGTCTCAGAACCACCGACTTTGTTGTGGAAGACGACGTGGGCCACGACTTTTCTCCCTCGCTAGGGCGGCGACTTCCGCTTAGTATGGGGTCATTTACGGCATTCGCGTCAAGCGTTGGTAGTACCTGAGCGTCGGCCGCGTGAATCTCGGGGGTATGCGTTGAGCTCATCTTTGACGGTCGACGTTCACAAGTCCATCGATGCCGTTGACTCCACCGAATGGGATGAGGTTGTATCGGAGTCTGGCGCGCCCGTTTTTTATCAGGCGCACTATTTGCGTGCGTATGAGCGATTCCCGCTGACCGATGTGGAGTCCTTCTCCTATTTCGTGGTCCGCGACCAGGGCCGCGCCGTGGCGGTGCTGCCCGTCTCCCTGCTGCGCGGCCTGGACCCTCTGCGGCAGTTACGCACCTGCTATCCCCTGAGCGGCGAGGAGCGCGGCCTGCTCAGCCACGTGTGGCACTGCTACGACGCCTGGGTCCCCGGGGCGTCCAGGCCCGAGCACGTCGCGGCGGTGACCGGCGCGATGCGCGAGCTGGCCGCCGAGCTCGGCGCCGCGTGGTACGGCTTCGTCAACGTGCCGTCCGGGTCGTGGCTGGGCGAGACCCTCATGGCCGAGGGGTTCCCCGCCCGGCACATCGAGGACCGCTACCAGGTCGACCTGCGCGGCATGAGCCACGCGGACGAGTTCGTCGCCGGGGCCTCGCCGAGGGGGCGCAAGAACTACCGCCGCAACGGGCGCCGGGCGGCCGACGCGGGGGTGAGCATCCGGGTCGCGCCTCCCTCCGAGACCGACCTCGCGGAGATCACGCAGCTGTGCGCGACCACCGCCGACCGGCACGGCACCGGCTCCTACTACCCCGCCGAGCTGTTCACCGGCTTCGTCACCGCGCTCGGCGACGCCGCCTGCGTCATCGAGGTCCGGGAGGGGCAACGGCTGGTGGGGGTGGCGGTCTCCTTACGGGAGCGCACGCGGTTCCACGCCTGGGCCTGCGGGGTGGACTACGAGGTCGGCGGCAACTACAGCCCCTACCCGCTGCTGTACACCACCTCGGTCGCCCAGGCGCTCGCCGAGGGACGCGACACCCTGGAGGGCGGCCGGGGCAACCACGCCTTCAAGCTGAGGCACGGCCTCACCCCGCTCGCGCTCGACGCCTGCCTGCTGCCCGTATGAGCCACGCGACCGGCACGGCCCGCACGGCACGGGTGTTCGACGCGGTGCCCGGCCGCCCGCCGGAGTGGCCGGAGCTCGCCGCCGACGGCCCGATCTTCGCCACCGAACGCTGGCTCACCGCCATGCGCGGCCGGATTCCCGGCACGGCGTACACCTTCGTGCTCCGCGAGTCCGGCGCCCCGCGCCTGGCCCTGTACGGCACCGTGATCACCGGCGGCGGCCGCGACGAGGTCTTCACCCTGCCGTACGTCCTCACCGGCTCCCCCCGCGAACTCCCGCTCTCCGACGCCACCCGCGCGGCCCGCGCCGCCATGGCCCCGCCACCCGAGGACGGCTGGTATCCCCATCTGGTCGTCATGCTGCCCGGGTACGAGTGCCACCCGCTCGGCCCGCTGGCGGGGGACCGGGGCGCCCTGGACGAGCTGACGGGCGCGATCACCGCCTGGGCGGCGGACCGGTCGCTGCGCGCCGTGGCGTTCCTGTACACCCCGCCCTCGGCGATGCCGCTCCAGGACGTGCTGGCGGGCCGGGGCTTCCACCGCGTCCCGCTGGCGTACTCGTGCGAGCTGGACCCGCCGGGGGACGGCTTCGGCGACTACCTGTCGGCTCTGCCCCGCAAGCGGCGCACCGAGGCCCGCAGGGAGATGCGGCGGCTCGCCGAGGCCGGCGTCACCGTGCGCGCCGTGCAGGTGGACCGGCCGCCGGCCGACGTGGTGGACCTCAAGTGCGGGCACTCCGCCAAGTACAACGGCGCGCCCGCCGACCCGGCCACGGTGCGCGCCCGGCTGGAGGGCCTGTGCGCGGGCTCGGCCCTGCTGTTCCGCGCGGAGATCGCCGGGACCCTCGTCGGCTACGCGCTCTTCATCGGGCACGCCGGCGTCTGGTACTGCGTGAGCACCGCCATGGACTACGACCGCCCCGACGCCCGGCACACCTACTTCGCCACGGTCTTCTACGAGCCCGCGCGGCTCGCGTACGAGTCGGGCGTCCGGCGCCTGCACTACGGCCAGGGAAGCTGGCGCGCCAAGACGTCCCGCGGCTGCCGCGCGGTCGAGCTGCCGGGCTGGGTGCTGCCCCTGGACTCCCGCCTCGCGGCGCCGGTCGCCGAGATCGCCCGCACCACCGTTCTGGCGCCGTAGCTCAGAGGCTCAGGACGTGCGGCGCAGCGGGGGGAAGATCATGGAGGTCTGGAGGACCACGTGTTCCCAGCGGTCCAGGGTGAGGCCGTACACCGCCATGCGGGCCGCCGCCTGCTTGAGGTCGGTCTTCGGATGGTCGGGGAGGAACTCGCAGGCCATCAGCTCCGCGAGCGGGTGGGCCTCGCCGCCGGGGAGCAGTGCGGCGAGCTCGGCGCCGGCGCCGGGGCGGGGGTCGGCGACCAGGCCGGGGGCCAGTTTGCGGCCGAGGACGCTCAGCTCGGGCCACACGGCGGCGATCAGCTTGGAGCGCAGGCCGATCAGCACGTCGTCGTACTCGCGCGTCTCCCTGGGGATGCCCGCCTGGAGCAGGCCCACGAGGTCGCGCAGCTCGGCGAGGCCGCCGGAAAGCGGCCGGCCCAGCTCGGGGCCGAAGAACACCGACGCCTCGTGCTGGGAGTCCTCGGGGCTGTCGGAGGTGTGCACGATGTCGAGCATCACGTTGATGCCGCGTAGGTCGCGGCGGATGGTGCCGGGCGCGGCCTCCGCGGGGTCGCTGGCCCCCTTCAGGGCGCGCAGGCGCGTGTGGCCGGTCCCGGGGGCGTCAGCCGCCCGCCTGTCCTCTACCAGCAGGGCGATGGTCGGTCCCAGGTCGAACACAAGATCGACCTGCCGGTAGAAGTAGGCCTTCCAGACGGAAGTGATGTTGCGTTCCTGCCACGCGTCCTGGCCGGGTGGCCGGTGCCACAGCACCTCGTACCGGATCGGCGAGAAGCCGTGCCGGTCAAGCATGTCCAGGACGGGGGAGCAGAGGTGACGTTCGAGTGCGTCCGGCGGGAAAAGTACGAGAACGGTCCGCTGCCAGTCGATCGTCGTCACCCATCGCTCCCTTTGTCGTTCGTTGTCAGCGCTTGCGCGTACGGATGCGCGGCCTGCGGGCCGCCCTGCCCCTACGGTCCATCGTTACTTGCCGGACCTGCGGACGGTGGGACGGCGGAGGAGACGGCGTGCGCGGTCCATGGTCATCCCTTCTTGGTGTTGCTGATCCGGGGGCGGCGCAGTGCGACGCGTGCACGATCCATGATCAACCCTTCTTCACCTTGGGACGGCGCATGGCGTGGTGTTTTCTGTCCACTATTACCCCTTTTTCGGTCGGCGTAATTTGGGGCGGCGTAACTGTTGCAGGCCGCGGTCCATGGTCAGCCGTTCTTGGGCTTGCGGATTTTCGGACGGCGCAGGCCGACGTAACCGCGGTTCATGCTCTACCCCTTCTTGGGCTTGGACAATTTCGGACGCCGGGACGCGAGTGCGTGACGGTCCATTTTCCACCTCTACTTCGTCTTGGCGATCTTCGGACGGCGCAGTGCCCTCTTGTGACGGTCCATGCTCACCCCCTGCGTGAACCCGTTGATCCCGAGCCCCAGGTGAACAGCAAGGCTCGGGCGTGCCGCCATTCCTCGTACACCCGGCGAATGGCGCTATTTACTGAGTTTTCGGGGCGAGTACCTGATTAGTCAATACCGGCGACCGTCACGACCAACGGGTCGAGCGCCGTCCGCAGACAGGACAGCACTTCATCGGGGGTCACGGCACGGATCGCGTTCACCTGACCACCGAGTGTCCAGGTGGGGTGCCCGGGGATCAGGCCGTAGCGGCCGTAGAACAGCGCCTCCTCAAGGGACTGCTCGATCTCCAGCTGGAGCAGTCCCGCCGTGCGCCGCGTGGCCACGGCGACCTCCTCGGCCGTCCAGCCGCGCTCGGCCCGCTCCCGCAGCAGGGACGTGCCGAGTGCCACCACCTCCTCGGCGTGCTCGGGCGCGGTGGCCACGAACGCCCGCCACACGCCCGTGTCGCGGTAGGCGTTGGTGAAGCCCCACATGTCGTACGCGAGCCCCCGCCGGTTCCTGATCTCCTCGAACAGCAGCGCCGAGCTGGCCCCGGCGACCAGGTCCATCAGCACCTGCCACGCGGGCAGCAGCGGGTGGCCGTACGGCACGGCGGGCCCGCCGAGCACCACCCCTGCCGAGTCGTTGTTCAGCGCCAGGTCGCGCCGCCCGCCGTGCACCCGCGGCGTCGCCCCGTGCCCGGCCGGTTCCAGCGAGGGGGGCAGCGTGCTGAGCGGTCCCGCCTCCAGCACCTTGAGCACGGCCTCGGGGGTCACGTCGCCGCACACGATCACGCCGGCCGACCCGGCGCGCACCCACCGCTCGTGGTAGCTCTTCAGGTCGGCGAGGCTCACCCCTCCGACGCTGTCCGCCGTGCCGCCGACCGGGCGGGCGAGCGGGTGGCCGGCGAAGGCGACGTCGTAGAAGACGTCGTGCACCACGTCGAACGGGTCGCCCGCCGCCAGCCGCAGCTCCTCCTGCACGACCTTGCGCTCGGTGTCCAGCACCTCCTCGGTCATCCCGGGAGCCGCCAGCGCGCGAGCCAGGATCTCCAGCGCGGTCAGCGCCTCGGGGGAGGGCACCCGGGCGTACAGCACCAGGTGGTCCCTGCTGGTGATCGCGTTGGCCTCCCCGCCGAGCCCCTCCAGCAGGTCCACCGGCCGCCCGTCGCCGGGCAGCGGCGCCTGCATCAGGATGTGCTCCAGCAGGTGCGTGCCGCCCGCCACCCGCTCCGATTCGTACCGCGACCCGGTGAGCAGCCACACCGTCACCGTCGTCGCGGTGGCCCCGGGCCGTCCGAGCACCCAGACGGGCACCCCGTTCCCCAGCCTGGCCCGCACCGGCTCCCTCATCGGCCCTCGCTCTCCAGGACGGCCGGCCCCCTCGGGCCCGCCGATCTCGCTACGTCCCCGGTTCGTCCTCCACCGGGCCGTCGTCGCCGCCCCTGGCGACCCTGGCCGCTTCGGTGTCCCCGACGTCGCCGGTGGCCTTGGCGCCCTCCAGTGCCGACTCGTCGATCTCGTCGCCGTGCACGAGGACGAAGCTCCCGACCGGGGTGTCGGCCCACAGCGTGCCGCCGCGCTCGTACAGGGTGGCGCGCTCGGCGAGCCGTCCGGTCTCCACCGGCAGGGCGAACAGCAGCAGGCCCGCCCGGAGCGCGGCGCGGGCGTCCAGCCTGCGCTCGGCCAGGCCCCAGGCCCGCCGGGACAGCACCCCCGAGGTGCCGTTCATCATGCGGTTCTGCAGGTTGGTCAGGGCGAAGTTGAACGGCTGCCGCAGCCCGCCCGCCGCCGTCGCCCGCCGCCGCGCCTGCGCGGCCACGCTGAGCGTCCGCAGGTCGCCCGGCAGCCTCGGCACCTCCAGCGGGGTCTGCTCCAGCAGAGCCACCAGCTCGGCGTACTCGGGCCACAGCGCCAGCTCGTGCACCGCCAGGGCGCACGCCTTCACCGCCGCCGAGGGCGCGCCGTCCAGCAGCACCGCCGCGTCCACCAGGTCGCGGGCGCGGAACGGCTGCTCGAACCGCTCCATCAGCATCATGATCAGGTTCTTGGCCAGCGGCTCCGCGCAGGCCGCGGGCAGCCGCGTCCGGCTCGGCACCCCGATCCGGTCCCCGAGCAGTGCCAGCGTGCCGAGCTCGACGCCGTACGACAGCGCGTAGGGATCCTCGGGGAACCGGCGCATGCTGACGATCAGGTGCAGCCCGCCGTCCTGGCGCATGAACGTGGCGCTGTGCACCGCCCAGCCGTCCTCGATGAGCCACCGGGCGATGCCCCAGAGGCGGTCCTCCTCCGGCACCCAGTAGTCGAGGTCGTTCATGTACCGCATCAACGGCTCCGGGTACCGGTCCGCGATCTCCAGGCCCTTCATCGAGACCGGGTCGCGCCATTCGCTCGCGAGCCGCGCGCGCAGGTCCCGGTAGAAGGCCGTGCGCACCCGCAGCTGCTCCAGCTCGTGCGACAACCCCGGCCCGAGGTCCCGGCCTTCCCCCTCCCAGGCGCTCAGGAGGGTCGCGACGAACGAAGGCTGTGAGCGCCGCGCGACGTGCAGGATCTCGCCCGGTGTCTCCATCTCCTGCCCGGTGACCGACGCAAGGACTTCCTCCAGCTCACCCGACGTCAGCCCGGCCACGCAGACTCCCGCCCTCGGTCATCAACGATCCCTGCCGACTCTGACAGATCCCAATCTTCCCGACAAGCCACCCTTGTCCCACCGTCAGGACTGTCGGTCGGCGGCGAATGTTGCTATCTGTAGGTGGTCGCTGACTTACCCGCAGCCCACGAGAGGCGAAATGGTCGCTGGCGGATCGGCAAGGGCAAGTGCACGGCTCGCACGCGAGCACGCCGTCGAGCTCCTGCGCCGCTACCGCGAGGCGTACCGGCTCGCCGGCAGGTACGAGGCGGCGGCCGAGGCCGAGCGCAAGGTCGCCGCGTCGCTGTTCACGCTGACCGCGCGCGGCTGGCGGCTGCTGGTGGACCGCCACTGGCCCGGCACGCGGGTGGCCAACGTCGACATGATCCTCGTCGGCCCCGGCGGCGTCTTCGTCATCGACGTCAAGACGTGGCGGCCCGCGCCGTCCGTCTCCGGGGAGCACCTGATGGCGGGGACCGAGTGCCGTGACGGCGAGGTCGCGAAGACGCTGGCCATGACCGGGGCGGCCGAGCGGGTGCTCGCCTCCCTCGGCATGTCGCCGATCGCGCTGCGCCCCGTCATGATCTTCACCGGCCACCGCCTCGACACCGCGCTCGGCCGGGTGCGGCTCCTCGGGGACCGCGAGGCGCTGCCCGCCCTGCTGGCCGAGCCCGCGCGGCTGACCGCGCCGATGGTGAAGGTGGTGGCCGCGCAGCTGGAGGAGGCGTATCCGGCGTACGAGACCCCCGCGCTGCCCGCGGTCGAGCCGGACGTCCCCGCGCCGCCCGCCGACGCCCTCTTCGACGTGGCGGAGGTGGAGGACGCGGTGCTGCGGTCGGTGCTCGCCGCGCCGATCGAGCGGTGGATGACGTTCCTGCATCCCGAGCAGGCGGCCATGGCGCGCCGGGACTGGAACGGCCCCGCGCGGATCAGCGGGCCCGCCGGGACCGGGAAGACCGTGGTCGGGCTGCACCGGGCGGCGTACCTCGCCGAGCGCGGCGGGCGGCTGCTGTACGTCACCTTCGCCCGCAACCTGCCGCGGGTGCAGGGGCATCTGTTCCAGCGGATGTCGCCGGGGGCCGCCGGGCGGGTGGAGTTCAGCAGCCTGTACGGCTGGGCGCGGGCCTTCCTGGCCGAACGCGGGCTCGCCTCGTCGCTGAGCGCCGAGCGGGCCGAGACGGCGTTCTCGCTGGCCTGGCTGCGGGCGGGCAAGGACAGCTCGCTGACGGACGTGGAGCCCTCCCCGGCGTACTGGAAGGAGGAGATCGACTACGTCATCAAGGGGCGCGGGGTGGCGTCCATCGAGGAGTACCGCACCGTGCCGAGGCACGGCCGCCGCACGGCGCTGCGGCCGGGGCAGCGGGAGGCGGCGTGGCTGCTGTACGAGGAGTACGAGCTGGCCCGCGCCGAGCGGGGCGTGCACGACTTCAACGACGTGCTCGCGATGGCGCTGGCCGAGGCGCGGGCCCGGCCGGTGCCGCCGCGCTACACCACCGTGATCGTGGACGAGGTGCAGGACCTCACGCTGATCGCGATGAAGCTGCTGTACGCCCTGGTGGGGGACGTGCCGAACGGGCTGCTGCTGATCGGTGACGGCCAGCAGGCGGTGTACCCCGGCGGCTTCCGGCTCGCCGACGCCGAGATCATGGTCAGGGGCCGCGGCGGCGTGCTGCGCACCAACTACCGCAACGCCGCCCCCATCATCACCGCCGCCCTGGAGGTCATCTCCGCCGACCCCTACGACGACCTGGAGGGCACCCGCCCGGACGGCCACCGCGAGGTGGACACCACCTACCACGACGGCCGCGTGGTCCGCGCCGTCGCCCCGGACGCCACCGAGCACGACCGCCTGCTGGTGGAGGCGCTGCGCGGCCTCACCGCGCCCGGCCCGCGGCCGGGGGACGAGCCGCCGGGCCGGCGCGGCGAGCACGGACCCGCCGGGGAGCACGGTGCCGCGGGCGGGCACGGCCCGCTGGCCGACGCCGCGTTGCTGTGCCCCACCCTGCGGCGGCTGGAGCACTACCACCGCATGCTCACCCGGGCGGGCGTGCCGGTGGTCCGCCTGGAGAGCTACGACGGGCGGCCGGTGGAGGCCGTGAAACTCGGCACCTACCGGCGGGCCAAGGGCCTGGAGTTCAAGTACGTCTTCCTCCCGCACCACGACACCGCCGTCCCCGGGGCGCGGGCGGGGAACGCCGCCGACGGGGAACGGTCGGAGATCGCGCGGCGCCAGCTGTTCGTGGCGATGAGCCGTGCCAGGGACCTGCTGTGGCTGGGTTCGGTACGGCCCCACTGCTGACGCCGGTAGGGTCGGGCGTCTGAGAGGCAGGCGCGAAGAGCCGGAGGTTGGCGATGGGTGTCCGCGAGTTCGAGAAGCTGCCGTACGCGGAGTACCTGGAGGACTTCACCGGCCACCTCGCGCGCGAAGGCGACTACGACACCGTCCACCTGCGCGACCGGGAGTTCGACGACCTGGACGCCGGCAACGCCAGGTTCCTGGAGAGCGCGTTCACCTCGGTAACGTTCAACGGCGGCCGTTACCGCCGCAGCCGGTTCAACGACGTGTGGATGCGCTCGGTGCGCTGGGTCGGCGCGGACCTCGGCGAGACCGACTGGCTGCACGCCGACGTCGACGGGGGAGTGCTGGCGGGCGTGCGCCTGGACGGCGCCGTCCTGCGGCGGGTCGTCTTCCAGAACTGCAAGTTCGACTCGGTCAACTTCCGCGCCGCCGAGCTGCGCGAGGTGACGTTCACCGACTGCGTCCTGCGCGCGGCCGACTTCGGCGAGGCCACACTGGCCGGGGTGCGGTTCGACGGCTGCGTCCTCCAGGAGACGCGCGTCGGCAAGGCGAAGATGACGGACGTCGACCTGCGCGGCGTGCGCGAACTCGGGATCGCCGACGGCGTCGCCGCCCTGGACGGCGCCACCATCAGCGGCGCCCAGCTCCTCCAGCTGGCACCCCTGATGGCGGACCTGCTCGGGATCGTCGTCACCGACGAGTGACCGGCCCGTTCCGCGCTAAGGCGTGAGTCACCGCGTCGCCCGCGACCGCAGCTCGCTCAGCTTGTCGCGGGTGACGTTGGCGACGATGGCGGCCTTGTGCGGCTGGCCGCGCAGGAACGCCTCGGTGAACGACTTGGCCTGGTCGTAGCTGACCTTGCCCGGCATCGGCGGCTCGTTCGGGTTGACCGTGCAGTCGACCAGTGCCGGTCCGGGGTGGGCCAGCGCGGCCCGCACCGCGCCCGGCAGGTCGTGCGGGTCGCCGACCTTGCGGCCGAAGGCGCCGCAGCCCCGTGCCCAGGCGGCGAAGTCGGCCTCCGGGGCGTGGTGCCGCACGCCGTACTCGGGGTAGCCGAGGACGATCTGCTCCCACAGGATCTGCCCGTACGAGTTGTTGTTGTTGATCACCACCTTGATCGGCAGCTCGTACCGGACGGCGGTGAGGAACTCGGCCATCAGCATGGCGAACCCGCCGTCGCCGACGAACGCGATCACCTGCCTGCCGGGGAAGGCGAGCTGGATCGCGACGGCGTACGGCAGCCCCGGCGCCATGCTCGCGAGGTTGCCCGACAGGTAGAACCGTCGGCCGCCCCGGATGGTGAAGTGGCGGGCCGCCCAGGTGGCGACGGTGCCGCTGTCGCAGGTCAGCACCGCGTCGTCGTCCGCCGCGCGGTCCACGCAGCACATGAGGTACTGCGGCGCGATCGGGGTGCGCCCGCCGTCGCACAGCGCCGCCATCTCGGCGCGCCAGGCGCGGGCCCTGCGCTGGTAGCGGCGCAGGAACGACCGGTCGCGCGGGGCCAGCATCGGCAGCAGGCTCCGGAGCACCCGGCGGGCGTCGCCGGTCAGCGGTGCCTCCACCGGCAGCCGCAGCCCGATCAGGCTCGGGTCGTGGTCGATCTGCACCACCCGCACCCGGTCCGGGGCGGGCAGGTAGCTCGCGTAGGGGAAGCTGGTGCCGACCATCAGCAGCGTGTCGCACTCCCGCATCAGCTCCTCGCTCGGCCGGGTGCCGAGCAGGCCGAGCCCGCCCGTGGTCAGCGGGTCGTCGTCGTCCACCACGGCCTTGCCGGGCAGCGTCTTGACGATCGGCGCACCGAGCGCCTCGGCGACCGCGCGCACCTCGTCCCCGGCGCCGAGCGCGCCGGCACCCACCAGCACGGCCACCCTGGTGCCCTGGTTGAGCACCCGCGCGGCGGCGCGCAGGTCGGCGTCGGTGGGGTCGGCGGCGGCCCGGACGCCGTCCGGCATGCCGTGCGGCGGCTCGCCGGGCCCGAGGTGCCGGTAGGGGTTCACGCCCGCCGGGGCCACCTGGATGTCGTTGGGCAGGCTGAGGTGCGCCACGCCGCGGCGGGTCAGCGCGGTGCGGACGGCGACGTCCACCACGCCGGGGATCTGCGCGGGGTTGGTCACCATCAGGTTGTACTCGGCCACGTCGGCGAACAGGCGGTCGACGTGCACCTCCTGCTGGTAATAGCTGCCGAGCAGGCCGGTCTCCTGCATGCCGGTCAGCGCCAGCACCGGCGCGTGGTCGAGCTTGGCGTCGTACAGGCCGTTCAGCAGGTGGATGGCGCCGGGCCCCGAGGTCGCCACGCACACCCCGAGCCGTCCGGTCGCCTTGGCGTGGCCGCAGGCCATGAACGCCGCGGCCTCCTCGTGCTGCACCAGGACGAACCGGATGCGGTCCCGGTGACGGCGGAACCCCTCCATCATCCCGTTGATGCCGTCCCCCGGCAGGCCGAAGACCGTGTCCACACCCCAGTCCACCAGCCGCCTGACCAGAGCCTCACCGACGATCGCCGTCATCGCTCCTCCTTCACGCGCCCCGGCATAGCCGCCGGGACGCCCCGCGCGAGCCGGCCCGCCGGGACTACCGCGCGGGTCCGTCCGCGGGGCTCTCCCGCGCGTCCGTGCGGCGGACGGCGCGGCGCCCGAGCCAGTACCCGGTGAGGACGCCCGCCGCCAGCACCCACAGCGTGACGCCGGGGACGCTGGACCGCAGGCGGGCCAGGCCGCCCTTGGGATCGGCCACCATGCCGGCCAGGCTGCCCACCGCCTCGGTCACGGCCTCCCGGGGGTCCTTGCGTGCAGCCGGCATGGTCGCCTCCCGGGTTGTAGCCGTCCCGCGGCTCGCCCTGCCCGGCGGCCCGGCGCGCGAAACCGGAGCGGTCGCCGTACGGCCCCCGGCTTGCCGCAGCCTTCGCCGGGACGTTAACCCGGGTTTTCCGACTTCGTCCCGGTGGGCGGAAGGGGAGACGGCGTAATGCCGGCCGTGCGAGATGGTGGGCCAACCCAAACATTACGAGGTTTATGGTGATTTGCCTGTTTTGTCAGGGTATGCACTATCCGTAAGGACCCGTAGTCGGAAGGGTGGTGGAAGCCATGGTCAGGCCCACGGGCGTGGAACGGCATCCCGACATACAGGAGATGCGGGCGACTCGCGAGCGTGCGGGCTCGATGCCCATCGCACAGGTCACCGAGGGGCTCAGCATCGTAGCCGGCCTCTACCTGGCCATCTCGCCGTGGATCGTCGGCTTCAGCGGGCTGACCCGCCTGACGGTCAACAACCTCATCACCGGCCTGGCGCTGGCCGTCCTGGCCATGGGCTTCGCCTCGGCCTACGGGCGTACGTACGGCCTGAGCTGGATCGCCCCGGTCATCGGTCTCTGGACCATCATCGCGCCCTTTGTCATGCGCTCCGCCACCACCTCGACGGTGTGGAACAACGTGGTGATCGGCGCGATCATCCTGTTGCTCGGCCTCGGCGCCATGGCATTCGGGATGTCCCGCCGCCAGCCCCACAAGTTCGGCGGCAACGGCCACCGGCACTGAGGAGATCGGCGTCCGCGCCCGCGGCGGCCTTCCAGGTCGCCGCGGGCGCCGCCGTGTCCTCGGTCAGGCGGTGGGCTCGGCGGTGTCGCGCTGGGTGAACAACGCGAGCAGGCCCTCGATGCGGTGGTCGGCCTCGGCCGGGTGGCGCAGCCTGCGGGTGGAGTCGATGGTGTAGTGGTTGCGGCGTCCGACCCGGGTGCGCTGCAGGTACCCCGCGGCCTCCAGGTCGTTCACGATGAGCTGGGCCGCGCGCTCGGTGATGCCGGCCCGGGCCGCCATGTCGCGCAGCCGGGCCTGTGGGTCGCGGGCGACCTCGAGGAGGATCCGGGCGTGGTTGGTGAGGAACGTCCAACGGCTTCCCTCCCGGGCGCCCACCCACTCCTCACCCGTGTCCGCGGGCTCTTGGGGATCCTGCATCACTATCTCTCTACGCGAGGGGAGCGTCTCGATGACGACAAGCTATCCTGTCCGCCGGATAGGCGAAACACAATTCACGTATAATAATACCTTTGTAGAACCGGCGGCAGAGGGAGTCGGTGCCAGTCTGCCGTACGCCGGGGTCAAGATCGTCCATTTTTACGGCGGGAGAACCGCGGTGAACGTGCTCTACGAAGATGGGCATCTGCGCATCGCCTGGGCCGGAGGCGGTTGGGTGCGCGTCAGCGGCGAGGTCGACCTCTCCAACAGCGCCATGCTGGCCGGGATGCTGGCCAGGCTCACCGCTGAGCACGGGTCGCTGGATGTCGACGTGGCCGAGCTGGAATTCGTGGATCTGTCCGGATTCCGGTGCCTAGTCCAGCCCTCGGACGCGCAGGAGACGCGCCCGCCCCGGCTCCACAACGTCCCGCCGCACCTGCGCCGCCTGATGGCCCTGCTCGGCTGGCAACAGGCCCACACCACCACCGGATCGGGCTGCTCCACGGTGCCGTAGGGCCGCTCGGCCACGAGAGTCGCGGGGCGGCAGAATGCCGGGGGGACCCCTGTAGTGACACCGATAAGGAGGACACCATGCTTCCCTGGCGGGCCGACCTCGAAGGACGCGTCGACGAACATGTGATCGACAGTGCCCTGCTGCGCGGCAACCCACTGCAGGACCCGCACGAGCGCCCGCTCTGGGTCTACGTTCCGCCGGGCTACGACGACGAGCCCGCCCGTCGATATCCCACGATCTACGTCATCCAGGGGTACACCGGCCACATCGCCATGTGGCGCAACCGCACGCCGTACCGGCGGCCCTTCATCGAGACGGCCGACCAGGTGTTCGCCGACAAGACGGCGCCCCCCGCGATCGTGGTCTACGTGGACGCCTGGACCTCCTACGGCGGCAGCCAGTTCGTCGACTCACCCGGCACCGGGGCGTACCACTCCTACCTGTGCGACGAGGTCGTGCCCTGGGTGGACGAGCGGTACCGCACCCTCGCCGCGCGCGACCACCGCGCGATCACCGGCAAGTCCAGCGGCGGCTTCGGCGCCATGATCACCCCGATGCTCCGCCCCGACCTGTTCGGCGCCCTAGCCACCCACGCCGGCGACAGCCTCTACGAGTACTGCTACCTGTCCGAGTTCGCCAAGGCCGCCCGCCTCCTGCGGGACTACGGCGGCGACATCCAGTGCTGGTGGTCGGAATTCCGCTCCCGCGTGGCGTTCACCCACCCCGCCGACGAGACCCTGCTGATGACCCTGGGCTGCTCCGCCGCCTTCTCCGCCACCCCCGACGGCGTCCCCGAACTCCCCTTCGACCCCGAGACCGGCGCCCCCCTCCCCGAGATCTGGCAACGCTGGCTCGACTGGGACCCCGTCCGCATGGTCCCCGGCCACGCCGAGGCGCTGCGCTCCATGCGCGCCATCTGGATCGACGCCGGCAACCACGACGAGTACTACCTGGACCTCGGCGCCCAGGCCTTCCACAAGGCCCTCCGATCCGCAGGCGTCCCGGAGGAGGTAATCCACTTCGACCTCTTCGACGCCGGCCACGGCGCCATCGACTACCGCTACCCCCTCTCCCTGGCCTGGCTCGCCCAACGCCTCTCCGACTGACCCCGGGCAGCGGTGAGCACCCTCCGGCTCCGGCCGGGGGTGCTCGTCCCGCGCTCCGGGCTACAACGCGCCCACGCCGGGAAGCTTGGCGGCCAGCAGATCGACCTTCTCGATGGTCGGGGGCCGCGTGAACAGCTCGTCCGAGCGGTGGACGAGGGACGCCTGGACCTTGCCGAGGAGATAGGAGCGCCGGCCGAGGTCGCTGTCGAAGGTGTCGAAGATGCCGTAGGTGGCGGTGTCGATACGCAGGGCGAACCAGGCGGCGGAGTCCGTCTCGTCCTCGATCAGACCGATCTCGTCGCGCAGCAGCTCTTCGATCTCTCGTTCCTTGCCGGGCCTCGCGTGCACGCGCACCAGCAGGCCGACGGTCACCATACGCCATCACCTTCTCAGATGACCCGGGACCTCACGTGCCGCCAGACATACCCGCCGGCCAGGTGGGACGAACCCCACTAAAGCCAAACTTACTCAGCTTTGACGCCTGGCCGGGACGACGATCGCGGTGATCAGCAGGCCCTGCCGCGCCAGCCAGCGGCCCGTGAATGAGGTGATCTTGGTGCCGTCCACCACCGGGCCGGGCACCAGCAGCCGGGCCTCGAACGTCTCCCGGGCCGGGTCGATCTCCACCACGGCCTCCTCGAAGCCGAGCCACCGGCCGGTCAGCGGGAACCACGCCTTGTACACCGACTCCTTGACGCAGAACAGCAGACGCTCGAAGGACGGGCCGTCGTCCTGCGCGGCCAGGGCCCGCAGGTGTGCCAGCTCCTCCGGCAGCGCGACCTCGCCCAGGACGCCGGGCGGCAAAGGTCCGTCGGGCTCGGCGTCGATGCCGATCGACGTCACCTGCGCCGACCGGCCCAGTACGGCCGCCCGGTAGCCGTCACAGTGGGTCATGCTGCCCACCACGCCGTCCGGCCACCCCGGCTCGCCGCGCGGGCCGGGGAGC
Organism: Sphaerisporangium aureirubrum; assembly: GCF_042658925.1. Taxonomy (NCBI): domain Bacteria; kingdom Bacillati; phylum Actinomycetota; class Actinomycetes; order Streptosporangiales; family Streptosporangiaceae; genus Sphaerisporangium; species Sphaerisporangium aureirubrum. The sequence goes on along the minus strand of NZ_JBHSRF010000079.1, from coordinate 3,157 downwards.
ACCGGGGCCGGGGGGACGCCCAGGGCCGCCATGGCGCGCCGCGCGCACAGGCGGGCCGTGGCGAACTCCCGCCGGCGCTTGTCGACGGCCCGGCTGATGACCGCCTCCTCCTCGGGGAACAGATCGGCCGGGGGGTCGTCGAAGAGGTCGACCGCGACGACGTCGGGAGGGAGGATGGCCTCGATCACGCTCCGGCCCCTCCGTCCGCGGCGGGCAGGACGCAGCGCAGGGCCTTGGCGCCGTCGTAGCCGTACATGCGGCGCTCCCGCGGGTAGCCCAGCGACACCTCCTCGAAGCGCACGCCGTCGTACCACGTGGTCCTCGGGATGTGCAGATGGCCGTACACCACGGCGGCGGCGTTGTAGCGCAGGTGCCAGTCGGCGCTCTCGACCGTGCCGCACCACTGGGCGAACTGCGGGTAGCGCAGCACCTCGGTGGGCTGGCGGGTGAGCGGCCAGTGGTTGATCAGCACCGTCGGCAGGTCCGGGTCCCGCGAGTCCAGCCGGATCTCGGTCTCCCGCAGCCGGGCCCGGCACCAGGCGTCCCGCGTCGGGTGCGGATCGGGATGCAGCACGAACTCGTCGGTGCAGACGATGCCCGTCTCGTGCGCCCAGGCCATCGCCTCCTCCTTGGAGAGGTCCGGCGGGCGGAACGTGTAGTCGTACAGCAGGAACAACGGCGCGATCGTCACCGGCCCGCCCGGCCCGTCGTAGACGGGATAGGGATCTTCCGGGGTGACCACGCCGAGCCCCCGGCACATCTCGACCAGGCGGCGATACCGCTCGACGCCCCGCGCCCGCACCGGGTCGTCCCGCACCGTCCACAGCTCGTGGTTGCCCGGCACCCACACGACCTTCGCGAACCGCTCGCTGAGCAGGCGCAACGCCCACTCGATGTCGGCGAAGAACTCCCCGACGTCCCCCGCGACCAGCAGCCAGTCGTGCTCGGACTCGGGGCGCAGCTGCTCCACGATCTCGCGGTTCTCCGGGTAGGCCACATGAAGGTCGCTGATCGCCATCAGCCGTCCGCTGGCCCTGCCGCCGATCGTCACACGGCGATCGTAACCGTGCCCGGCGGGCCGCGCGTGGCGCGGCGGTACCGTTTCCCCATGAGCGCCACCCTCGTCGCCAAGGACCTCGCCGCCGGGCACGGCGACCGATCCCTGTTCTCCGGCCTTGATCTCGTCGTCGCCCCCGGGGACGTGATCGGCCTGGTCGGCGTGAACGGCGCCGGGAAGTCGACGCTGCTGCGCATGCTGGCCGGGCTCGCCGCCCCCGAACACGGCACCGTGCGGCTCACCCCCGCCTCGGCCGCCGTCGGGTACCTGCCGCAGGAGCCCGACCGCCGGCCAGGGGAGAGCGTCGACGCGTTCCTGGCCCGCCGGACGGGCGTCGCCGCCGCCCAGAGCGACCTGGACGCCGCCACCGAGGGCCTGGTGGCGGGCAGCCCCGGCGCCGACGACGCGTACTCGGCGGCACTGGAGCGCTGGCTGGCGCTCGGCGGCGCCGACCTCACCGAGCGGGCCGTCCAGGTGGCCGACGAGCTTGGGCTGGACGTCGGGCTGGACCGCCCCATGACCGCGCTGTCCGGCGGGCAGGCGGCTCGTGCCGGGCTGGCGTCGCTGCTGCTCAGCCGGTACGACGTGTTCCTGCTCGACGAGCCGACCAACGATCTTGACCTCGCCGGGCTGGAACGGCTTGAGCGTTTCGTCACCGGCCTGCGGGCCGGGACGGTGGTCGTCAGCCACGACCGCGAGTTCCTGGCCAGGACCGTGAACTCCGTCGTGGAGATCGACCTCCCGCAGCAGCAGATCAACGTGTTCGGCGGCGGCTACGAGTCGTACCTCACCGAGCGCGAGGTGGCCCGCCGGCACGCCCGCGCCGAGTTCGAGGAGTACGCCGACACCCGCTCCGCGCTGGAGTCCCGGGCACGGACCCAGCGGGCGTGGATGGAGAAGGGCGTCAAGAACGCCCGCCGCAAGGCGCCGGACAACGACAAGGTCGGCAAGCGCTTCCGCACCGAGTCCACCGAGAAGCAGGCCGCCAAGGCGCGCCAGACCGAGCGGATGATCGAACGCCTGGACACCGTCGAGGAGCCCCGCAAGGAATGGGAGCTCCGCATGGAGATCGCCGCCGCTCCCCGCTCGGGCGCGGTCGTGGCTACTCTGCGCGGCGCCGTCGTCCGCCGGGGCACCTTCACCCTCGGCCCGGTGAACCTTGAGATCGGCTGGGCCGAGCGCGTGGCCATCACCGGTGCCAACGGCTCCGGCAAGACCACCCTCCTGGCGGCCCTCCTCGGCCGCATCCCCCTGGACGAAGGCAACTCGGCCCTCGGCCCCGGCGTGATCGTCGGCGAGGTCGACCAGGCCCGCGCCCTCTTCCTGGCCGACACCCCTCTTTTGGACGCCTTCACCGCCGAGGTCCCCGACCTGACCCCCGCCGACGTCCGCACGCTTCTGGCCAAGTTCGCCCTCAGGGCCGACCACGTCCTCCGCCCCGCCGCCACCCTGTCCCCCGGCGAACGCACCCGAGCCGCCCTGGCCCTCCTCCAGTCCCGAGGCGTCAACCTCCTGGTCCTGGACGAACCCACCAACCACCTGGACCTGGCCGCCATCGAACAACTCGAATCCGCCCTGGCCACCTACCCCGGCACCTTGCTCCTGGTAACCCACGACCGCCGCATGCTAAAAGCCGTCCACACCACCCGCCACCTCCACCTAACCACCGGCACCCTAACCGAACCCACCCCCTAACCCCCCAAGCCCTACCGGCCTCCCGTCCCACCCTGTTTCGCTCGTCCCGGCGGCCCCGCCCGCCCGTGCGACTACCCGACGCCCAAATCCGGCGCCGCGACGGCGAGAAGTGGTACGGCGAACCCGGCGCCTCCGTACGGCGAGCAGGTGGACGCGTGACCCCGCGAAACTGGTCCTTGCGGAGGCGCGCTCCGCGCGGAAGCCGCAAGGGCTGTCTTATGTGGGGGCAAGCCCCAATGCCACTTAGCTTAAGTTGATCTTGTTGTGGTGTTGGGTGGTGAGGGCGATCGTTGGTGGTTTTGTGTGGCGTGTGCCGATGTCGTTGTCGCGTTTGGCGTGGTATTGGTTGTGGCGGGTGCGTTTGACCACGCGGGGGTAGGTGCGGTGTCTGCGGGGCGGGTTGAG